>JANJTY010000469.1 GCA_024710865.1 Lysobacteraceae bacterium
CGTGCGCTGGGCGCGGCCGAGGGCGTCGTCTTCCACGGCTACGTGGAGGACATCGAGCCCTTCCTCGATGGCTGCCGCCTCGCCGTGGCGCCGCTGCGCTACGGCGCCGGGGTCAAGGGCAAGGTCAACATGAGCATGAGCTACGGCCAGCCCGTGGTCGGTACCGCGGTGGCGACCGAGGGCATGTATATCCGCCCGGACGTGGACGTGCTGGTGGCGGACGAGCCGGGCGCCTTCGCGGCCAAGGTGGTGCGGGCCTACACCGATCCGGCGCTGTGGCTGTCACTCTCCGACAACGGCCTGGCCAACGTCGCCCGCCATTTCTCGTTCGATTCCGCGCGCCAGGCCCTGCAGCGGGTGGTGGGCTGAGGCGGGGTCACTCGGCCCGCGGCGGCAGCGTTTCCAGGCTCAGCTCGCGCAGCAGGCGGAAACCGATGTCGTCGTAGCCGCGGGTCCCGTCGGTCGTGCGCTCGGCCGGTGGCTGGCGGCGGAAATCGGTGCCGGGATCGAGCGCGAGCTGCTCGCGGCAGCCGCCGTCTCGTCCCGGTGTGGCGCAGTCGCTGGTCCACTCGAAGCGCTGCGCCGCGGCGCTGAATGCAACGCCCGCGCGCGCGCCCTGTCCGGCCCTGGCCAGTTCCGCTGCGGAGGCGAGGCGGTAGCGCTGGCCGGTGCGCCGCGCCAGCCACTGCGCATAGGCCACGGCATCGGCTTGGCTGACGCAGGCCACGGGATCGGTATCGGTCTGGGTGAAGCCGGGGGTTGCCCAGTCGCGCTGATCGATCAGGCGCAGGGGCGAGAGCCGGGCGCGGCAGCGGCTCGCCTCGCGGCGGGTGTCCTGCATGAAGCGCCGGTAATCGCCGACGCTGACCGGCCGTTCCATCAGCGCAAAGGGCTGGCGGCGGCGTTGCGCGGACTCCGATGCATCGACCACGAAACGCAGGACGGGTCCGCCCTGATCGCGCAGTCGCGCACCGGCCTCGGGCCAGGCCTGAAGCTGGCGCATGAGCGCCCCTGCGGCGGTGGCGTCCAGGCCCAGTGTGGTGAGCAGGTCCAGGTGGGCTTGCGCGGCGGCGCGATCCTGGCGCGCGTGCGCGGCCGCCACCTGGGCGTCCAGCAGGGCCTGGGCGCGCGCCCGAACCCGCACCATCCCCTCGGCCGCGGGCGTTCCCTCGACCCGCTCCGCGAGCAGGCGCGCCTGCTCGAAACGGGTGCGCGCGGTCTCCGCATCGCCGGTCCGGTAGGCGCGCTCGAACTGCTCGCCCAGGCTGTCGAACACGACCACCAGGCCCTGGCCGGCCTCCAGGTGATCCGGCCGCAGGGCCAGCACGGCCAGGTAGGACTCGGCCGCATTCGCGCCAGCGGGCATGACCAGCGCCCCGGCATTGAGCTGGGAGGCCGCCTCGCCCAGCAGGCGTTCGATCTGCGCCTGTGGGCTCGGCGCGTTCGTGTCCGGATCGTTGCCAGGGCGCACCAGCGCAAGGACGCCGAGGGCGAGGCCAAGGCTCAGCGTCAGGCCCAGCCCCAACTGCAGCACCGGGCTGCTGCGCAACGGCGGCACCGCCAGCCAGGCACGCAGCGAGCCGCGCGCGCGCCGGGTCAGCTCGCGCTCGACGTGGTCGAGCGCGCGCAGCATGGCGGCGGCGTTGCGGAAGCGCTGTTCGGGCCGCTTGGCCATGGCGCGGTCGATCAGGCCCTGCCAGTGCCGGCGCGAGGGCGGCAGGCGCGGCACCGGATCCTGCGCGTGCATGATGGCCAGCGCGAGCGGGTCGCTGGCGCGGTAGGGCATGTCGCCGCTCAGCAGTTCGTAGGCCAGCACGCCGACGCTGTACAGGTCGGCGCGACCGTCGACGCGCTCGCCGCGCGCCTGTTCCGGCGACATGTAGCCGGACGAGCCCAGGGTCAGGCCGTCGCTGGTGATGCGCGGATTGCCCGGACGCGGCGACAGCGCGATGCCGAAATCAGCGAGCCGCGGTCGGTCCTGCGCATCGAACAGCACGTTCTCCGGCTTCACGTCGCGATGCACCACGCCGCGCGCATGGGCGTAGCCGAGCGCCTCCAGCAGGGCGCGCAGCACCTGCACGATGCCCAGTTCGTCCTGCGCCAGGTCGCGGTGCGCGAGGTCGCCGTTGGGCAGGAAGGGCATGACGTAGAACAGGCGTCCATCGGCCGCGCGCCCGACCTCGTGGATGCCGACGATGCTGCCGTGTTCGAGCTTGGCGATCACCCGCGCTTCGGATTCGAAACGCTGCGCCATGGACTCGTCGCGGCCGGCCTCGGGCGCCATCAGCTTGATCGCCACGGGGCGATCGAGCGAGACCTGCTTGGCCAGGTAGACCGTCGCCATGCCACCGCGGCCAAGCTGTCGCTCGATCTCGTAGCCGGGAATCTGCGGCAGGTTGGCGACGGCCGGGTTTCCGTTCACGCTCGCTCTTGCGCTGGGCGGGAAAAGCCCGAGCATAGGGCAGCCGGCGTTAATCGCAAGGAACGGAAGCACAGATGGATGAACTCGAGCGCGCCGCCGTGGGCGCAGTCGCCCTGCTCGGCCTGCCCGGGGCCGGAAAGTCCGAGTTGGCCGGACGGCTGTGCGCACAACTGCCGCTGCACCGGGTCGACCGCGATGCGATCCGGCTGGCGATGTTCCCCGCCGGCGACTCGGGCCTGCTGGAAAAGCGCGCCGCCTTTCGCGCGGTACTGGCCGCGGTCGAGGTCAACGCCGCCGCCGGCCGGATCAGCCTGGTGGACGGCATGCCGTTCTCGCGCAGCGAGGATTTCGAGCGCCTGCAGCGGAGCCTGGCTCGCTTCGGCCAGTCCGTGCTGCCGCTGTGGCTCGATTGCCCCGTGGCCCTGGCGCAGGCGCGGGTGCAGGCCGACCAGGCCGCGGGCCGGCACAGCGCGGCCGACCGCTCGCCCGAACTGGTGACCGAGGTTGCGCTGCGCTTCCGCCCGCCGCCCGGGGCGCTGCGCTTCGATGCCAGCCTGCCCGCGGATCAGCTCGAGGTCGAGGCGCTGGCCGCGGTGCTGCGCCGCGTGCGCCTCGCTTAGGGCCGCTTGCGCGCGCGCCACGGTCTCGCCGCCGACCGTGGTAGCGGCGATGTCCAGCCTCAGGCCGCCTCCTCCAGGGCCCAGCCGCAGCCGAGCAGGCTGATGCACAGGAGCAGCGTGCAGACGAGCGAGAAGGCCACGCCAACGCCGCCCGCCGACCATTCGTCCACCAGCTGCGGCCAGATCGACGATGGCAGCAGACTCAGCCAGGCCAGCACCGCGCCGGCCAGCGCCGCGCCCGGCAGCAGCCAGGGCCGCGTCCGTGCGCGCGGGGGCAGGGCGCGCATCACCGTATCGGTGAAGCCGGCGTCCTCCAGTGGCGGGCTGAACTCGCGCCGCAGCAGCGCGTCGAGTTGCTCCTCCGTCGGATCGTGCATCTCAGGTACTCCCTTCATTCGCGGGCGACCAGTCCCGCAGCAGCTGGCGCAGCGTGGCCTTGCCGCGCAGCACATGTGTTTTCACCGTGCCCAGCGGCAGGTCCATCACCAGGGCAGCCTCCTCGTGGCTGAGGCCGAGCTGCACGCAGTAGAGCAGGGCCGCGCGCTGCGGCCCGGA
>JANJTY010000561.1 GCA_024710865.1 Lysobacteraceae bacterium
GTGCAGGCGGTGCATGCCGTAGGTGCCGCAGATCAGCCCGTCGCCATAGCCATGCTTGAGCAGCAGCGCCCCGATCAGGGTCGTGCGGCGGCGCACCTCCTTCTTGGCGTACTCGACCGACACGCCCTTCCTCTCCATCAGGCCGTGGTAGTACGTCCACAGCTCCTTGAAGCGCGGGTCGGAGTCCGGATTCACCAGCTCGAAATCCTGCTCGGCACGGATGCGCAGACCGAAGCGTTCGACATTGGCGTTCACGACGTCGGGCCGGCCGATCAGGATCGGGCGGGCGACGCCTTCATCGACCACCGTCTGCACCGCGCGCAGCACGCGCTCGGACTCGCCCTCGGCGAAGATGATGCGCTGGCCCGTGCCACGCGCCGCGGCGAACACCGGCTTCATGATGAGGCCCGAATGCCACACGAAGTTGTTGAGCTGGCCGCGGTACGCGTCCCAGTCGGAGATCGGGCGCGTCGCGACACCTGACGCGACCGCCGCCATCGCGACGGCCGGCGCGATCTTGACGATCAGGCGCGGGTCGAAGGGGCGCGGGATGATGTATTCGGGACCGAAGCCCGAGACCTTCTCCCCGTAGGCGGCCGCGACGATGTCGCTCTGCTCGGCACGCGCGAGTTCAGCGATCGCCTTCACCGCGGCGAGCTGCATCTTGTCCGTGATCGTCGTCGCGCCCACGTCGAGCGCGCCGCGGAAGATGAACGGGAAACACAGCACGTTGTTCACCTGGTTCGGGTAGTCCGAACGGCCCGTGGCGATGATCGCGTCGTCACGCACCGACTTCACCAGCTCGGGCAGGATCTCCGGCATCGGGTTCGCGAGGGCGAGGATCAGCGGCTTCGCCGCCATCTTCGCGACCATCTCGGGCTTCATCACCCCGCCCGCGGACAGGCCGAGGAACACGTCCGCCCCGTCGATGACCTCGGCGAGCTTGCGTGCGGACGTAGGCTTCGCATAGCGCGCCTTGATCGGATCCATGAGCACGGTGCGGCCTTCGTAGACCACGCCCTCGAGGTCGGTGACCCAGATGTTCTCGACGGGGATGCCGAGCTTCTCGAGGAGGCCCAGGCAGGCGAGCGCGGCCGCGCCGGCGCCAGAGGTCACGAGCTTGACCTTCTTCAGGTCCTTGCCCAGGAGATGCAGGCCGTTGAGGATCGCTGCGCCGACGACGATCGCCGTGCCGTGCTGGTCGTCGTGGAAGACCGGGATCTTCATCCGCTCGCGCAGGCGCGACTCGATGTAGAAGCACTCCGGCGCCTTGATGTCCTCGAGGTTGATGCCCCCGAAAGTGGGCTCGAGCGCCGCGATCATGTCGATCAGCTTGTCCGGGTCGTTCTCGGCGATCTCGAGGTCGAACACGTCGATGCCGGCGAACTTCTTGCAGAGCACGCCCTTGCCTTCCATCACCGGCTTGGCGGCGAGCGGGCCGATGTTGCCCAGGCCCAGCACCGCCGTTCCGTTCGTGACCACACCGATGAGGTTGCTGCGCGCGGTCAGGTTCGCGGCTTCGCCGGGTTCCTCCACGATCGCGTCACAGGCCGCGGCGACGCCGGGCGAATAGGCCAGCGACAGGTCGCGCTGGTTCGAAAGCACCTTCGTGGGGGTGACCGAGATCTTTCCCGGCCGCGGATAGCGGTGATACTCCAGCGCGGCGTCGCGCAGTTGTCGTGCGTCCAAGTCTGTCTCCGGAGGCGTGGACGCAGCGGGCCACGCAGTGTGTATGCGCCGGTCTCGGCCATGCATCCTTTCTTGTGGAATCGACCGCGCGCGCAGGAACACGCTGTTCCCACGCGGCGAGGCAGGGGACGAGGGTAGCCGTCCCGGCGAGGCTTATTTGATGAAGCTCAGCTGCTTGTTGATCCGTTCGAGCACCGGCTTCTTCCTGTCCTTGAAGACATCCTTGTTCTGCTGGATCAGGTTGTTGCCCTTCGTGTCGATCGAAATGATCAGCGGCCCGAATTCGCGCACGCGGTTCACCCAGAGCGTCTCGGGCATGCCCAAGTCCTGCCACTCGGCGCCCTCGATCTCCTCGACCTGGGTCGCGGCGAGCACTGCGCAGCCACCCGGAAAGATCGCGTGGACCGCCTTGTTTTCCTGGCAACCAGCCGCTGTTTCCGGCCCCATCCCGCCCTTGCCGACGATCAGCTTCACGCCTGTCTGCTTGATGAATTCGCGCTCGAATTTCTCCATCCGCATGCTTGTCGTCGGGCCGATCGAGACCATCTCGAACTTGCCGTCCTCCTTCTTCCGCACGATCGGGCCGGCGTGGAAGATCGCGCCGCCCTCCAGATCGACGGGGAGTTCGCGCCCCTGTTCGATCAGGCGGCGGTGCGCCACGTCGCGGCAGGTCACCAGGCGCCCGGTCAGATATACGACGTCGCCGACATTGAGATTCTCGAGGTCTTCGTCCCTGATGGGGGTCGTCAGGATCTTTTTCACAGCTCCACTCCTTCGTGGGAGAGAATTTCGTAGGACAGGTCGGCGTTGATGCGGATCTTCCCGCGGCGGTGCGCCCAGCAGCCGGTATTGACGGCCACGCCGATGGTCGAGGGATGGCGGGCGGACGATTCGATGTTCACCCCCATCACGCTGTTGTTGCCGGTCAGCCCCTGCGGGCCGATGCCGATCTCGTTGAGGCCCTGCTCGAGCAGATCCTCCATCAGCGCCGCACGCGGATTGGCGCTTTTCGAATCGACCGGCCGCATGATCGCCAGCTTGGAAAGGCGGGCCGCGGTCTCGACGGAAGTGGAGACACCGACCCCGACCAGCAGCGGCGGGCAGGCATTGACGCCACGTTCGGTGATGACGTCCATCACGAATTCGGCCACACCCTCATAGCCTTGCCCCGGCATCAGGACCTTTGCGGCGCCGGGCAGCGTGCAGCCGCCCCCCGCCATGTACACGTCGATGGTGCAGCTGTCTTTCTCGGGGACGATGCGCCAATCCAGCCAGGGGATGTTGGTTCCGGTATTGGTGCCCGTGTTCTTTTCGTCGAAGGTCTCGACAGCGTTATGGCGCAGCGGACCGATCCGCGTGGCCTCGGCCGTTGCCTCTTTCAGGATCTCTTCCAGTTCCCCGAGGAGCGGGAAGTTGGCGCCCGCTTCGACGAAATACTGGATGACGCCCGTATCCTGGCAGCTCGGGCGATTGAGCCTGTCCGCCGCTTCCTGGTTGCCGGCCATCGAGTCGTAGACCGACTTGGCCAGGGGGTTGGTTTCCAGCGTACGCAGTTCGGCGAGCTTGGCCTTGACGTCCTTGGGCAGACGCTTGCCGATATACGCGGTGAATTTGGCCATGGTGTCCGTCAGGGAATGAACGGCGGCTTCCTTGTCCATGATTTGCTCCTGTTGAGTGTTGGGGTTGTCGCGGGTGGTTAGTGGGCGACTGCTTCGGCCGCAGCCACTGTCGGCTTTTGGGAACGGGCGAGCACCAGGGTCAGTACGGCGGAGAGCACGAGCAGGCCGGCAACGAAGTAGAGGCCGCCGTTGAAGCTCCCGGTCTGATCCTTGACCCAGCCGATCATGGCCGGACCCGCGAATCCGCCCAGGTTGCCGATCGAATTGATGGTGGCAATGCCGGTGGCAGCCGCAGCCCCTGACAGGAACATCGTGGGCATGCTCCACAGCGGCGGTTTGGCGCAGCTGATGCCGATATTGACCAGGGTGAGGGCAGCGATCAGGCCGACAACGCTGTTGGCACCCGCTGCGACCACGAGTCCCACTGCGGCGGCGACGCAGGCCAGCACGACGTGCCAGGTCCGTTCACCGGTGCGATCCGAATGGCGCGACCAGAGGACCATCGCGACCACCGAGACGATCGGGGGGATGGCGTTCAGGAAGCCAACGGTCATCGACGAGACGCCGAGTTGCTTGATGATCTGCGGTGCCCAGATGCCGAGGGTGTACAACCCTGCGGAGGTTCCGAAGTAGATCATCGCAAGGGCGAGGACGCGAGGATTGGCCATGCCGCTGAAGATCCCGTGTTTGGCGCTACCGGCCTTGCTGGCGCTTTCACGGTGCATGGCATTGACCAGCCAGGCGCGTTCGTCGTCCTTGAGCCACTTTGCCTGCTCGGGCTTGTCGGTCATGTAGAAGAGAACGACGACGCCGAGAATCACCGCCGGCACCGCCTCGAGGATGAACATCCACTGCCAGCCCTGCATGCCCATGACGCCGTCCATTTCAAGCAGCGCCGCGGAGATCGGCGAACCGAGCGCGGTCGAGATCGGCGCGGCCGCCATGAACAGAGCCGTGACGCCAGCTCGATGGCGGGCCGGGAACCAGTAGCTGAGATAAAGAATGATGCCGGGGAAGAAGCCCGCCTCGGCAGCACCGAGCAGGAAGCGCATGATGAAAAAGCTGGTTGGTCCCTCGACGAAGGCCATGCCGCCGGAAATGATCCCCCAGGTCACCATGACCCGCGCGATCCAGATCCGCGCTCCGAACTTGTGCAGGATGATGTTCGAGGGCACCTCGAACATGAAGTAACCCCAGAAGAAGATGCCGGCACCGAAGCCGAGCATCGAGGCCGTGAAGCCCAGATCCTCCTTCATGGTCAGGGCGGCAAAGCCGATGTTGACCCGATCCAGGTACGCGATGAAGTACAGCAGCATGATGAAGGGTACGATGCGCCAGGTGATCCGGCGCAAGGTCCGCTTTTCGAGTTCCATTTCCATAGGAGTCTCCTCTCTTGGTGACAGTGACCCATCGAGCTCGGGGGTGCCGTCTTTCGCGGCTTTGTCGCCGTCCTCGATCAGGGGTCGTGAAGGGTGCTGCGCTCTGCGGGATGTAGCGAGGCGGAGGTTAAGACCTAGGAAAAAAATATGAATCGACGTAAAGTTAATAGATACGTGCAAAAAATTAACTAATGAACGTCGATACGGAACTGGCCTTCTTCTGCCTGCTGGTCAAGCAGGGCAGCCTGGCGGCGACCGCACGGGAGCTGAACCTGACCCCGCCGGCGGTCTCGCGACGGCTGTCGCAACTCGAGGATCGTCTCGGCGTCCGTCTGCTGAACCGGACGACGCGCCGGATCAACCT
>JANJTY010000562.1 GCA_024710865.1 Lysobacteraceae bacterium
GGACCGCCGGCACCGAGCGGGGGCAGGGCCGGTGCCCCACGCAGCGCGTACGCGTAGGTCAGCAAGCGAACGCCGCAGTCGGGCTGGCCGCAGGAGCGGCCAGGCGCATGCTGCCGCGGCTGCGACCGGATGCGGGCCTGCCCCGCTGGAAACGAGACCCGAGCGCCCGGCTTCAAGGTCCAGCGTCCTTCGGCTCCTGGCCGATCCACAACCGGTTTCCGTCCGGATCCTCGATGCGGAACTCGAGCATGCCGTAGAACGTGGTCTCCAGTGGCGGCAGCCGCAGCCCGTTGGCGCTGGCCCGACGGTGGAAGTCGCGCACGTCGCCCGGGTACAGATACAGGACCGGAAGCCGCGGAATGCCGGCATGCAGGTTGATCGAGCGGTCGAGCATGAGCAGGCAGTCGCCGCAGCGAAGCCGCGCCCAGCCCCAGTCCTCGCGTCGGACCTCCACGTCGAATCCCAGCTTGCCGTAGAAGGCGATGCTGGCCGCAAGATCCGAGACCGGCTGCATGGGTACGAGTCGTTCCAGCATTATCGATCTCTCAAGGTTGGAGGCCTCCCGGGTCCGGCCTTGGCCCTCGTCCCGTCGCCGCGCATCGGCCGCGATCATCCGCAGGGTCGGCGCCAGGTCGCAATGCGACCACGCGCTAGGCTCCAATGATTGCACGCGGACTGCGCGCCGGGTCGGCGATCCGGTGAAATCGATCGGGAAGGGCGCCTGGCGGCGATGCAAGGGGGCCCCATCGCCGCGTGCTTGCGTCCTTGGGATGCACCCACCGGGCACGACGAGCGCGCGCCTGTGCGGGCGCTCCGAACTTACCGGCGTCGGCCCGTCGTGGCGGGAGAACTGCTGAGCGTATGCGTGGGTTCCGGGTCTGTGCGAGGCGCCTTGCAGCAGCCAAGATGCGCGCCCTGGATACGCCGCAGGGTACACAACGGAACCGCGCCTGGAGCGGCTGACGCCGGACTGTCGCGCCCTGAGTTGCAGCGACGTAAGCCGCACGCATACCAACCTCCACGACAAGGAACTCACGCCATGCGCCGACTGGCCGCTTTGCTGTGCTTCGGTCTGGCCCTCGCCCTTGCGCCCCTGCGCGCCGCCGAGGTTGCCGACTATCGCTTTGACGACACCCTGGCCAGCAGCATCGCCGGCGCGCCGCCGCTGCAGGCGATGGGTGGCGCGGGCGGCTTCGTCGATGTCGTACTGGATGGCCAGCCGCGTCGCGCGTGGGGCGTGGTCGCCGGCTCCGGCTTCTCGCTCAGCTCACTCGGGCTGCTGCCGCAGGACCGCTTCAGCGTCATGCTGCAGATTAGCGCCGCTGAACTGGGCGGCTACGCCAAGCTGATCGATACGCGCAGCCTCGTGCTCGACCACGGCATCTACCTGTCCGGCGATTCATTCGCCTACTTCCCCTATTACGACGACTTTCACACGCAGCTGCTGACGCACACGTTCTACTGGCTCACCGTGACGCGCGCCCCAAGCGGCGAGGTGGTGGGCTATGTGGACGGCGTGGAGGACTTCCGCTTCGACGACAGCGATGGCAACAGCGCGATCAGTGCTGACCAGCGCCTGGTCTTCTTCGTCGACGACGATGAAACCAATGGCGAGGAGACCTTCGCCGGACGCGTCACCCGCATCCGCCTGTTCGACACGGTCCTGAGCTCGCCGCAGGTGCGTCACCTCACGCGCCAACCAGCGCTGTTCCGCGACGGGTTCGAGGCGCTCTGAGATCTGGCTGAGGCTCGCCGCAGCGTCGCGCTGCGCCCAGGTTCCGCAAGACCCGGGCGGTCGGCAGTCTCAGTGCGCGTGGTCGTCCAGCGGTGGCGCCTCGCAGTCGTCGCAGGCCAGTTCGCGGTACTCGGGCGGCTCGGGCTGAAGGGTGGCGTGGCTGATGCCGAACTCGTCGCGAAGGCTGCGCTGCAGGGTGGCCAGCAGGGCCGGCCAGTCCTCGTTGCGGGCAATGGCGACGTGGGCGGAGAGCAGCAGGCGGTCGCCCGCCAGGGTCCAGACGTGCAGGTCGTGCACGGCGGTGACGCCCGCCACGCCCAGCAGGCGTTCGCGCACGGCGGGCAGTTCGATGCCGCGCGGAACCGCCTCCATCAGCACGTGCAGGACGTCGCGCACCAGGCGCAGCGCCGAGACCAGGATCAGGACCGCGATCAGCAGGCTGAGCGCCGGGTCGATCGGGGTCCAGCCGGTTGCCCAGATGACGGCGCCGGCCGTGAGTGCTGCCACCGAACCGAGCAGGTCGCCCAGCACATGCAGCAGGGCGCCGCGCGTGTTGAGCGCGCCGCGGTCGGCCGCGTGCAGGATGCGGAACACCGCCAGGTTGACCAGCAGACCGACGAAGGCGATGAGCAGCACGCTGCTGCCCAGCACCTCGCGCGGGTTCTGGAAGCGGTCGATGGCCGCCGGCACCAGGAAGGCGACGATGCCGAGCATCAGCACCGCGTTGATCAGTGCCGCCAGCACCTCGGCGCGGCGCCAGCCGTAGCTGAGCTGCGGTCCGGGCGGGCGCTGCGACAGGCGCGCCGCGCCCCAGGCCAGGAACAGTGCGACCGAGTCGGTCAGCATGTGGCCGGCATCGGCCATGAGCGCGAGCGAACCGGCCCACCAGCCGCCGACCGCCTCGACCAGCGCGAAGCCGAAGGTCAGGCCGATCGCGAGCCGCAGACCGCGCTCGCGCAGGCGTCCCGCGGCCTCGGCTGTCTCGCGGTCGCGGCCCTGCGCGTGTCCGGCGTGATGGCCGTGGTCGTCGTGATGGTGCGCGTGGCCGAGTCCCATGGCGGCAGCCTACTACCCGCGGTCGGCTTCGAGCGAATCGAGGTCGCCTTCGTCGTCGACGCGCAGGTGCAGCTCGATCGGCCGGCAGCAAACCGGGCAGTCCTCCACGTAGTCGGCATCGCCGCCGCTGGTGTCGGCCAGGGTTTCGAAGCGCTCGCCGCAGAAGGGGCAGCGCAGGAAGACGGAGTCGAGCATGGCCATGTCCGGAGCCGGTTTCAGTCGCCGAGGAAAAGACCCACCAGATCATTGTTGAAGCGCTGACCCAGCTCGGTGGGGCGGTAGCGCTCACCCTCGCGCGCCAGCCAGCCTTGCGTTTCCGCCGTCTGCAACTGCGCGGCGATGGCCGCGAGCGGCAGGCCGGTGCGGGCCTCGAACTGGGGCAGGGAGAAGCCCTCGTGCAGGCGCAGGGCGTTGAGCATGAAGTCGAAGGGGCGCCGTGCGGCGCCGATGTCCTCGTCGCCGCCGATGCCGGCCGGAGTGCCGGCCGTGGCCAGGTAGTCGCGCGGATTCTTCGGTTTCCAGCGCCGCAGGATGCGGTCTTCGCTGGGCAGGGTGAGCTTGCCGTGCGCGCCGGCGCCGATGCCGAGGTAGTCGCCGAAGCGCCAGTAGTTGAGGTTGTGCGCGCACTGGCGGCCGGGGCGGGCGTAGGCCGAGACCTCATACTGGGCGAACCCACCCTCGGCGATAAGGGTCTGGCAGGCCTCCTGCATGTCCCAGGCGCTGTCCTCGTCCGGCAGGCCGGGCGGTGGCTGGGCGGCGAACAGGGTGTTGGGTTCGAGGGTGAGGTGGTAGTGCGAGAGGTGCGCCGGTCCCAGCGCCAGTGCGCGCTCGATGTCGTGCAGGGCCATGGCCAGGTCCTGGCCGGGCAGGGCGTACATCAGGTCGAGGTTGAAATTGTCGAAGCCGGCGCGGCGCGCGGCGCGCACGGCGGACTCGGCCTGGGCCGCGTCGTGGATTCGGCCCAGACGCTGCAGGCAGGCATCGTCGAAGCTCTGGATGCCGAAGCTGAGCCGGTTGACGCCGGCCGCGCGGTAGCCTTCGAAGCGGTCGTGCTCGGCGGTGCCGGGATTGCATTCGAGGGTGATCTCGGCGCCCGGCGCGAGGCGCAGGCGCGCGGCCACGCCGTCGAGGATGGCGCCGATGGCGGCCGCGGGAAACAGGCTGGGCGTGCCGCCGCCGAAGAACACGCTGTGCACGCTGCGGCCCCAGGCCAGGGGCAGGTCCTGTTCGAGATCGGCCAGCAGCGCGCGCACGTAGTCGTCCACCGGCAGTTCGCCCTTCTGCGCGTGCGAGTTGAAGTCGCAGTAGGGGCATTTGCGCACGCACCACGGGATGTGGACGTAGAGCGCGAGCGGCGGCAGGGTCAGCATGGGGCCGACGCGGTGTGGGGCTCAGAGCTCGGACAGGCGCCGCCGCAGCAGGGCCAGGGCCTGCCCGCGGTGGCTGAGGCGGTTCTTGCTGCGCGCGTCGAGCTCGGCCGCGCTCTGGCCCAGTAGCGGGTCGAAGAAGACCGGGTCGTAGCCGAAACCGCCGCGCCCGCGCCGGGCTTCGAGGATGCGCCCGTGCCAGAGCCCTTCGGCGATCAGCGGGGCCGGGTCCTCGGGCCGGCGCAGCAGCACCAGCACGCAGTGGAAATGCGCCGTGCGCTGGCCGGTCGGCCGCCCGGCGAGGGCGGCGAGGAGCTTGTCGATGTTGGCCTCGGGGTCGGTCGGCGTGCCGGCGTAGCGGGCCGAATGCAGGCCGGGTTCGCCGCCGAGCGCGTCCACGCACAGGCCCGAATCGTCGGCCAGCGCCGGCAGTCCCGTGGCGCGCGCGGCATGGCGCGCCTTGAGCAGGGCGTTTTCGACGAAGCTGGCGCCGGTCTCCTCGATCTCGGCCACGCCGAGGTCGCCCTGAGCGACCGGCTCGAAGCCGCTGCCGGCGAGCAGTTCGCGCAGTTCCTCGATCTTGCCGCGGTTGTTGCTGGCGATGACCAGGCGCTGCATGGGCATCAGGCTCCGGCCAGGACCTGGCGCTGCAGCTGCACCAGCTCGCCGATGCCTTTCTCGGCCAGGCCGAGCAGGGCGTCGAGCTCGTCGCGCCGGAAGGCATGGCCCTCGGCCGTGCCCTGCACTTCGATGAAGCCGCCGCCGTCGTTCATCACCACGTTCATGTCGGTGTCGCAGTCGACGTCCTCGGCATAGTCGAGATCGAGCACGGGCACGCCGCGGAACACGCCGACCGAGACCGCGGCCACCGCGCCGTGGATCGGGTCGCTCTTGAGCTCGCCGCGCTTCTTCAGAAGCCGCACGGCATCCACCATGGCCACGTAGGCGCCGGTGATGGCGGCCGTGCGGGTGCCGCCATCGGCCTGCAGCACGTCGCAGTCGAGGGTGAGGGTGCGTTCGCCCAGCGCCGTGCGGTTGACGCAGGCGCGCAGCGAGCGCCCGATGAGGCGCTGGATCTCCAGCGTGCGGCCGCCCTGCTTGCCGAGGGCGGCTTCCCGGTCGCTGCGGGTGTGGGTGGCGCGCGGCAGCATGCCGTACTCGGCCGTCACCCAGCCTTCGCCCTTGCCGCGCAGGAAGCCGGGCACCTTGTTGTCGATGCTGGCGGTGCAGAGCACGCGCGTATCGCCGAACGAAATAAGCACCGAGCCCTCCGCATGGCGGGTGAACCCGCGCTCGATCCGGATCGGGCGCAGGGCGTCGGGTGCGCGTCCGCTGGGGCGCTGAAACTGGCTCATCGGGAATGGGCGTTGGGCAAACTGGGGGCGCGAGTTTACCATTCACCCTCTTTGCCTCCGCCTGGACCCCACGCCTTGGCCATCCGCAGCATGACCGCCTACGCCAGTGTCGAGGCCGCCACCGAATGGGGCGCCCTGAGCTGCGAGCTGCGCGCGGTCAACCACCGTTACCTTGAACTTGGCCTGCGTCTGCCGGAAGAGCTGCGCGCGCTGGAGCCGGCCCTGCGCGAGCGCATCGCGGCCCGCGTGGGGCGCGGCAAGCTCGACCTGGGCTTCCGCTTCCGTGCCACGCCGGGCCGGGCGGCCGAACTGCGCGTCAACCAGCCACTGCTGGCGCGGCTGGCGGAGATCGCGCAGGAAACCGCGACGCATTTCTCCGGTCAGCGCGTCGAGTTCGGCGACCTGCTGCGCTTTCCCGGCGTGCTGGAAGAGGCCGAGGTCGACAGCGAAGGCCTGCACGCGGCGGCGCTGGATCTGCTCGAGCGCGTGATCGAAGGTTTCATCGCGGCGCGCGAGCGCGAGGGAGCGGCCCTGGCCACCGCGATGCGCGAGCGTCTCGACGGCATCGCGTCCATCGCCGCCCGGGTGCGCGAGTGGATGCCCGAGATCCGCGCGGCGCTGCGCGCCCGGCTCGACGCGAAGCTGGCCGAACTCAAGCAGCCGCTCGATCCGGGTCGGATCGAGCAGGAGCTGGTGCTGGGCCTGCAGAAGCTGGATGTCGATGAGGAACTGGACCGTCTCGCCGCCCACATCACCGAGGCGCGGCGAGCGCTGGGACTGTCCGAGGCGGTCGGCCGGCGCATGGATTTCCTCATGCAGGAGTTCAACCGCGAGGCCAATACGCTGGGTTCGAAGTCGGTCGATGCGCGCACCTCGCAGGCCGCGGTCGAGCTGAAGGTCCTGATCGAGCAGCTGCGTGAGCAGGTGCAGAACATCGAATGATGAAAGGCACCCTGTTCATCGTCGCGGCGCCTTCGGGTGCGGGCAAGTCCTCGCTGGTCAATGCGGTGCTGGCGCGCGAGCCGGGCATCGCCCTGTCCATTTCCTTCACCTCGCGCGCGCCGCGTCCCGGCGAGCGCCATGCCGAGCACTACCACTTCGTCGCCGAGGCCGAGTTCCGGCGCATGGTCGAGGCCGGCGATTTCTTCGAGTACGCCCTCGTCCACGGCGACCTGAAAGGCACGGCGCGGCAGTCGGTCGAGCCGCAGCTGGCGGCCGGCAAGGACGTGCTGCTGGAGATCGACTGGCAGGGCGCGCGCCAGGTCCGGGCCAAGGTGCCGGACTGCGTCAGCGTGTTCATCCTGCCGCCCTCGCGTGAGGCCCTGGTCGAGCGCATGCGCAAGCGCGCGCAGGACAGCGAGAGCACGATCGAGCGCCGCTTCGCCGCCGCGCACGAGGAAATGAGCCATTACCGCGAGTTCGACTACGTCGTGGTGAACGACGATTTCGAGACCGCCGTGGGCGAGCTGCAGTCGATCTTCCGCGCCTGCCGCCTGCGCACGCCGGCGCAAAGCCAGCGCCACGAGGTCCTGATCCAGGCGCTGCTCGGACAGTGAGGCTGGGCCGCCAACTTGAGCGATCGACGCCTTGCCGGCTAGAATGTGCGGTTCGTTACCCCTGAATCCCGGAATCTGCCCCTATGGCCCGCATCACCGTTGAAGACTGCCTGCACGTGGTGGACAACCGCTTCGAGCTGGTCGTGATGGCGTCCAAGCGCGCCCGCCAGCTGGCCAAGGGCGCCGAATCGGTGCTCGGCAGCGAGGAAGGCCAGGCCGACAAGCCCACCGTCCAGGCCCTGCGCGAGATCGCCGCGCGCAAGGTCGACAACGCCCTGATCGAGCAGATCGACAAGCTCGAGCGCGAGCGCGCCGAGCGCGAGGCCCTGGAATGGGCCGCGGCCGAGGTCGACGACGACCTCTCCAAGGGCGGCGACGACCTCTGATCCCGCCGCACGGCGCGATCCCGATGTGAAGCGAACGGCCGGGCCTTGCCCGGCCGTTCGCGTTTCGGTCGTGGCCGGCGCACCAAGTCGCCGCGCTGTCGGTTCCCGCGGGGATGGGGGGCTGTCCACGGTGCCGGGTTGCAAGCGGGCGCGTGAGCCTGCACCTTAGCGGAATGCATCCCGCCGTCGACCCGCTCAGTCCGCCCTGCCCGGACAGTCTGCCCGACTGCCTCGGCCCGCTGGAGCGCGCGACCGCGGAGTACCTCGAGCCGGCCGATTTCGATTTTCTGCGCCGCGCCTTCGAGCTGGGCGCACGTGCGCATGCCGGCCAGACGCGCAAGTCGGGCGAGCCCTACATCACCCATCCGGTCGCGGTCGCCACCCTGCTGGCCGAACTGCGCATGGACCGCGAGACGCTGTGCGCGGCGATCCTGCACGATGTACTGGAGGACACCGAAGTCTCGCGCGAGGCCATCGCCGCCGAGTTCGGCGAGACCGTGGCCGACCTGGTCGATGGCGTCACCAAGCTCGACAAGCTCAGCTTCCGCAGCGCCCAGGAAGCGCAGGCGGAGAGCTTCCGCAAGATGCTGCTGGCGATGGCGCGCGACCTACGCGTGATCCTGATCAAGCTCGCCGACCGCCTGCACAACATGCGCACGATCGGCTCGATGCGCCTGGAGTCGCGCCGTCGCATCGCGCGCGAGACGCTGGAGATCTATGGACCCATCGCCCAGCGCCTGGGCATGAACCGGATCAAGAGCGAGCTGCAGGACCTCGGCTTCCGCGCCCTGCATCCCTGGCGCCATGCGGTCATCGACAAGCGCATTCGCAGCCAGCCGGTGATGCGGCGCGAGGCGATGGCCAAGATCGAGGCGCAGCTGGCGCAGAAACTGGCGCGGGAGAAGATCGCGCACCGCCTCGTGGGCCGGGTAAAGACCGCCTACAGCGTCTACAACAAGATGCGCACCGAGCACAAAAGCTTCGACCAGGTGATGGACGTGTTCGGCTTCCGCGTCGTGGTCGGCCGGGTGCGCCACTGCTACCACGCGCTGGGCGCGGTGCATGCGCTGTACAAGCCGCTGGACGGGCGCTTCCGCGATTTCATCGCCATTCCCAAGGCGAACGGCTACCAGAGCCTGCACACCGTGCTGTTCGGTCCGTATGGCTCGCCGATCGAGGTGCAGATCCGCACCGAGGACATGGATCTCGTGGCCGAGCGCGGCATCGCCGCGCACTGGGTGTACAAGGCCTCCGGCAAGGCGCCGAACAGCGCGCAAAGCCGCGCCCATGCCTGGCTCACCGATCTGCTCGAATCGCAGCAGGCGGCGGGCTCGTCGCTGGAGTTCATCGACAACGTCAAGGTCGACCTGTTTCCCGACGAGGTCTACCTGTTTACCCCGCGTGGCGACATCCTGGCGCTGCCGCGCAACGCCACCTCGCTCGACTTCGCCTACGCCGTGCATACCGACGTCGGCAACCATGCGGTGGCTTCGCGCGTGGACGGGCGCCTGGTCCCGTTGCGCACCAAGCTGGCTTCGGGTCAGAGCGTGGAGATCATCACCGCCGAGTCGGCCTCGCCCAACCCGCAATGGCTGGAGTTCGTGGTGTCCTCCAAGGCGCGCACCGCGATCCGCGCCTCGCTCAAGCACCTGCAGCACGAGGATGCGGTCGAGCTTGGCCACCGCATGCTCGATCGCGCGCTCGAGGCGCTCGATACCTCGCTCGATCGCATTCCGGCGGCGCAGATCGAGCAGTACCTGTCCGAGAACCGGCTGCGCCGGCTGGAGGACCTGCTGGCCGAGATCGCGCTCGGCAACCGCATGCCGCCGCAGGTGGCGCAGGCGCTGACCCAGCACCAGGGCGATCTGCTGCCCACGACGGCGCTGCCGAGCCAGGGCGAGAAGATCCTGATCAGCGGCAGCGAGCGCGGCGTGCTCAGCTTCGCCGCCTGCTGCCACCCGATCCCCGGCGATGGGATCCAGGGCTATCTATCGCCCGGCAAGGGCATCGTCGTGCACCGCGCCGAGTGCCCGAACCTGCCCGAGCTGCGCAAGTCGCCCGAGCGCTTCGTGCCGATCGACTGGGCGCGCAGCGTCGAGGGCGACTACCGTGCCGCGCTGCGGGTCGAAGTCGAGAACAAGCCGGGCGTGCTGGCCAAGGTCGCCGCGGCGATCGCCGAGGCGCAGTCGAACATCGACCAGGTCGAGTACCGCGAGCGCGACCTGCGCATGGCGGTCCTGCACTTCGCGATCGAGGTCAAGCACCGCAAGCACCTGGCCGACGTCATCCGCCGCGTACGCCGGCTGGGGGTGGTGTCGGGGGTGCATCGGCTGTGAGTCCGGGATTCGGGATTTGGGATTCGGGATTCGCAAACGGCCGGAACAGCCGGCTCCCAGGCTTCGCTGTGCAGTCCCGGTGATCGTGCCGTCCTGGAATCCGGTTAGCATCGTTGCCACCGCCACCGCCACTGGCACTGCCGTTGCTGTTGTTGTTGCTCCAGCGAATCCCGAATCCCGAATCCCGAATCCCGGCTCTCCAGCGAATCACATGAAATCAGCCATCCACACCGACTCCGCCCCCAAGGCCATCGGGCCCTACTCGCAGGCCGTGCGCTGCGGCAATACGGTCTACCTGTCCGGGCAGATCCCGTTCGATCCGGCCAGCATGGAGCTGGTCAGCGGCGACATCCGGGCCGAGGCGCGGCGGGTGTTCGACAACCTCGCGGCGGTCTGCGCCGCGGCTGGCGGCAGTCTCGACCAGATCGCCCGCATCGGCATCTACCTGACCGATCTGGGCGACTTCGCCGCGGTCAACGAGGTTATGGCCGAGCGTTTCCAGGCCCCGTACCCGGCGCGCAGCACCATCGGCGTGGCGGCGCTGCCGCGCGGCGCGCGGGTCGAGGTCGACGCCGTGCTGGTGCTCGACGCAGGCTGAGCGCCGGGGCATGGACGCCGCCCCGCGTCGCTCCGAGCCGGCGGCGGCCGCCGATCCGGGGCTGCGCCCGGTCACCAGTCTGGCCGGGGTCGGACCGTCCGTGGCCGAGAAGCTGGCCCGGCTCGGGATCACCCGGCTGCAGGACCTCTGGTTCCACCTGCCGCGCGCCTACGAGGACCGCACGCGCATCGTTCCGATCGCCCAGCTCGTGCCGGGCGCGGCGGTGCAGGTCGAAGGCCGTATCGAGGCGGTCGAGCGCAGCTTCCGTTTCCGCCCGACCTTGCGCGTGGCGCTGGCGGACGAGTCGCGCGCCACCCTGGTGCTGCGCTTCTTCCACTTTCGCGCCGTGCAGGTGCAGCAGCTGCAGGCGGGAACCTGGCTGCGCTGCTTTGGCGAGGCCCGCTACGGCGCGCAGGGGCTGGAGATGGTGCATCCGAGCTA
>JANJTY010000597.1 GCA_024710865.1 Lysobacteraceae bacterium
GTGTCGCAGTCGAAGGTCCGCTTGCTGAGGAAGTCGAGGAACTGCTTGAGCGCCGCGTCGCCGAAATCGAACTCGTGGTTGCCGACCACGAAGGCGTCGAAGCAGAGCTGGTTCATCAGGTCGGCGTCGGCCTCGCCGTGGAACAGCGTGTAGTACAGGTCGCCGGTGATGGCGTCGCCGGCGTGCAGCTTGAGCAGGTTCGGAGCGCCTTCCGAATACTCGCGGAAGGCCGAGGCCAGGGCCGGATAGCCGCCGAAGCTGACCTGGGTCGGCTCGCCGTCCAGGATCAGGCTGCGGCCCGAGTCCGGCGCCGGGCGCGAGTGCTGGTCGTTGATGTGCAGGATGCGCAGCGCATAGGGCTCGGGCGGCGCCGCTTCGCGCCGCGGTGCGTGCTGGCAGGCGGCGAGGGCCAGGGTGAGCGTGGCGAGACAGGCGACGCGAAGGCGCTGGATCATGGAGTCGGGACGGGTTGGCGGTGACGCGGCGACAGGGTTCCGGCGGCGGCGCGCGGCGAATCAGGGATAGTACACGCCGACCACATGCCGGGCCTCGGCGAAGAACAGCCAGCGCTCCAGCAGCGAGCCCAGCCAGAACAGGCCGGCGGCGAGCGCGAATCCCGCGCGGGGATCGCCCTCGCGCAGAAGCCACGCGAGCGCGATGCCCAGCCACGGACCGAGCAGCAGAAGGAATGCGGCGATGTGGCGCAGGCGGCGGCCGTGCTTGCGCGCCAGGGCGAAGCCCATTTCGCGCGTGATGTACGAGGCCTCGCTGTGCGGCGCCTCGAAGCGCCCCACCCGCGTTCCCGCCGGCAGCCCGAGGGCGGCGGCCGCCTCCGGCAGGCGCTGCGCATCGATGCCGCGCCAGTAGCGCAGTTTCATTCCGACCAGCAGCGGCGCGGCCAGGCCCAGGACCAGGGTCGGCAGCGGAGCGAGGCGTTCGAGCGCGAAAGCAGCGGCGGCGAGTCCGCCCCCGAGCAGGGCGAAGCCGAGGTAGACCGGCAGCACCAGTCCGTGGCGCCAGGCCGGGATCGGCGTGAGCGAGGCATAGATCATCGCGGTGCAGGCCACGGTGCCGAGGGCAAGCAGGGCGAGCACGAAGCCGGCGGCGCGCAGCGCGTACGGCGCTGCATCGCCGAGCAGCAGAAAGGCCGTGACCAGCTGCGCCACGACGGTCAGCACCGCCAGCACGCCCTCGCGCGAGAGCCAGGAACTGCGCCACTGGCTGAAGGCGCGCCAGGCGCGCTCCGGGTGACCCAGGTGGGCAAGCGAGGCGAACAGTCCGATGCTGCTGAGGGCAAAGCCCGCCATGAGCTGGAACAGGGCCAGGTCGGGCGCCGCCTGCGGCGCGCGCAGCAGCCACAGGCCGAGCCAGGCCAGCAGGCCATAGCCGAGCCCGGAGAGGGTGGTGAACAGGAGGACGGAGGCGGCGGGATGCATGGCAGCGCTCAGCGGGACAGCACGCGGTCGAGCCAGCGAAGCAGCGGCGAGGCCTTGGCCGCATCGAAGCCATCATCGGGCGCTTCGATCTCGGGGCCGGGGCGGCGCGGGCGCGGCGGCAGGTAGCGGTTGACCGGGCGGTAGCCCAGCTCGGGCAGCAGGGCCACGCCCTCGCGTTCGGCCACCAGTTTCGACACCGGCGAGTCCGGATCGCCCAGGTCGCCGAAGTGGCGCGCGCGCGTGGGACAGGCCTGCACGCAGGCCGGCACGCGCTCGGCTTCGTCCAGGCTCTCGTTGTAGATGCGGTCGACGCAGAGCGTGCATTTCTTCATCACGCCTTCGACCGCGTCGTACTCGCGCGCGCCGTAGGGACAGGCCCAAGAGCAGAGCTTGCAGCCGATGCACTTGGACTCGTCCACCAGCACGATGCCGTCGCTCGCGCGCTTGTAGCTGGCGCCGGTGGGGCAGACGGTGACGCAGGCGGCGTTCTCGCAGTGCAGGCAGGAGCGGGGGAAGTGCAGGGTGAGGGGCGTGGCCGGCGTCGTCCCGCAGGCGCGCACCCTCTCCCCCAGCCCCTCTCCCACCGGGAGAGGGGGGATTACTGCTTCGTAGCTGTGCACGCGGTTCAGCCACACGCCCAGCGGCTCCTTGCCGTAGGCGTCGGCATCGGTCAGCGGCGCGACCATGCCGCCGCTGTTCCACTGCTTGCAGGCCACGGCGCAGGCGTGGCAGCCGACGCAGGTGTCGAGGTCGATGACCAGGCCGAGCTTGCGCGGGGAGGGCGGTGGCAGCGCGGTCATGCCTTGCCTCCCGTGCGAAACACCTTGCCGTAGCGCAGCGGCCCACGCGGCGCCTCGCCCAGCGCCAGGGACTCGAACTGCGGGCTGCTGCTTTCCTGCGCCTCCACGCGCCGGATCGTCACGCGCAGGTCGAACCAGGCGGCCTGCCCGGTCACCGGATCGGCATTGGCATAGGCCGAGCGCGGCAGGCGGTCGCTGATGATGTGGTTGAGCAGGAAGCCCTTCCTGCCCTCGGGTGCCGAGGCATCCAGCCGCCAGGCGCCGCGCCGCTTGCCGATGGCGTTCCAGGTCCAGACCGTGTCGGCCTGTACGTTGGCGGCGAAGCGGCATTGCACGCGGATCCTGCCGTGGTGCGATTCGAGCTCGACCCAATCGCCATCGGCGATGCCGAAGCGGGCGCCGGTGTCGGGATGCAGGTAGAGCCAATTGCGCGCCGCGAGCTGGCGCAGCCAGGCGTTCTGCGAGCCCCAGGCGTGGTACATGAACATCGGACGCT
>JANJTY010000570.1 GCA_024710865.1 Lysobacteraceae bacterium
CGGCCTGCCGCTGCCGGCCTTGCACGACACGGCGCGCCTGCGCCTGCTGGCGCGCGACGTGCGTCCGCACCCGTCGGTGCCGGACGCGCTGCTGGTGAGCGCCAGCTTCCGCAACGAGGCCGCCGTGCCGCAGGCCTGGCCCGTGCTGGAACTGGCCCTGTCGGACATCGACGGTCGACCGCTCGCCCTGCGCCGGTTCCGGGTCGAGGAATACCTCGGCGTCCCGCCGCAGCAGGCCACGCTGGAGCCCGGCCAGTCGGTTTCGGCCACGCTGGAACTGCAGGACCCCGGACGCGACGCGATCGCCTTCGCTTTCGAGTTTCGCTAGGAGCCCGCGCGCCGGCAGAGAACCGATGAACGCGTGCCTGCGCGAGATGTCGGCCGTGCGCGTCCGCTGGCGGCACGGATGTGTTCTGCCGCGCTGGCGTTCGGGGGCGCAAGCCTCCGGCATTGGCGCCGCCCGGCATCGCAGCGTTAGACTGAGCGACCCGAGACAGGGCGATGGCGCACAGGGGGCGCCGACGACCCTGCCGAGCGCTACACCGGAGCAGACCGTGTCCAATCCCCCCGCAGCGCCCCGCACCGACAGTGTGCACAGCGCTGCCAACCTGCCCGTATCGCAGGTGCCGCTGCGCGATTGCGTGGGCGTTGCGGTGCGCCGCTACCTCAGCAAGCTCGATGGCCAGGATCCCGACGATCTCTACGCCATCGTTCTGCGCGAGGTCGAGGGCTCGCTGCTGTCCGAGGTCCTGCAGCATTGCGACGGCAATCAGTCGCGCGCCGCACATGCCCTGGGAATCAACCGCGCCACCCTGCGAAAGAAGTTGCGCGAGCACGGCCTGAGCGACTGAACCCGCCGTTTTGCTGCGATGCAGCAGCGGGCGTTATCCTGTCCGGCTTATCCCTTCAGGAGCCATCGCATGGGCCTCGACCTCGTTTCCAGCGGCGACCAGCTGCCGCACCAGATCAACGTCGTCATCGAGATCCCAAAGGACGCCGAGCCGGTCAAGTACGAGGTCGACAAGGCCACCGGCGCGATCTTCGTCGACCGCATCCTCTCGACTCCGATGCGTTACCCCTGCAATTACGGCTACGTCCCGCACACGCTGTGCGGCGACGGCGATCCGGCCGACGTGCTGGTGGTGCTGCCGCTGCCCCTGATCCCGGGCTCGGTGATCCGCTGCCGACCGGTTGGCGTGCTGCGCATGACCGACGAAGCCGGCAGCGACGAGAAACTGCTCGCGGTGCCGGTCGACAAGGTTTTCTCCGGCTACTCGCACATCGCCGACATCGACCAGGTCTCGCCGCACTGGCTGCAGCGCATCGGCCACTTCTTCGAGCACTACAAGGATCTCGAACAGGGCAAGTGGGTCAAGCTCGACGGCTGGGGCTCGGCCGACGAAGCCCGCCAGATCGTGCTCGACGCCGTGGCCCGCTACGACTCCGCCGCGGAGAAGCCGAACTTCTGAGGCGGCGGCGGGACCTCGTCCGCGCGCCAGTGCTCAAAGTGCCTTCGGTATACTGGCTGCCCAGTCGAAGGAACTCGCGCGAGGCTGTTGCTCAGCGGGTCCGGAGTCCAGAGACTGCGCGATACGCACAGGTTGGCGGGACTGGGGGCTTGCAGCTAGGCGTAGCCGAAGGGCCATGGACACACAGATCACCAAACTCCTGAATGCTTGGAGAAACGGGGACCGGGCGGCGGGGAACGCTCTCGCCAACGAGATCTACCCGGTGCTGCACGGGCTGGCGGCTGGACAGGTGCGGCGAAACGGCGGCCGCCTGACGTTATGCGCCACCGAACTGGCCCATGAGGCCTACGAGCGGCTCCATCGTCAGCGCAAGGTGGATTGGCAGAACCGCGATCAATTCTTCGCGCTTGCCGCGACCTTGGTGCGCAGGGTGGTGATCGATCACATCCGCCAACGCTCCGCCGAAAAGCGCGGTGGTGAAACGGTATTCGTCTCATTTGAGGAAGCGCTTGGGCAGTCACATGGCGCCAAGGAGCACGCTATCGACTGGTTGGGGCTCGACGCTGCGCTGATTGCACTCGCACAGGAAGAAGAAGCGTGCGCACGGGTCGTGGAGTTGAGGGTATTTGCCGGGCTTACCATCGACGAGGTCGCAGGTGTACTGGGCTCTTCGACTGCCACCGTCGGACGACAGTGGCGCTTCGCCCGGACCTGGCTTGCCGAGCGACTCTCGTCGGATCCCGGCTGAAGTGAGCGCAAGACTCCGGCAGGGGCGTCTGCGCCAGTTGTTCGACCACGCGCTCGAGTTGGATCCGCTCGAGCGCCAGGCCTTCCTCGAGCGGGAGTGCACTGACGACCCAGCGCTTCGGCAAGAGATCGAGCGTCTGCTCGCGCGCGAGGCCTCGAACCATTCATTCCTGGCGGAAGACCAGCTCATGCGCGCCGGGGAATCGTTGATAGACGCGGCCATGCCGCTCTTGAATGCCGGTCAACAGCTTGGGCGGTTTCGCATCACCGGCCTGATAGGCGGCGGCGGCATGGGTAGGGTATTTCGTGCCGAGAGGGTCGAGGGCGACATAACGCAGCGTGTAGCGATCAAGCTGGTGCGAAGCGAGCTGCTCGAGCCGGCCCTGCTCAGTCGTTTCTCGAACGAGCGCCGAGTCCTCGCCTCACTGAGTCACCCGGGAATCTGCCGCTTCATCGATGCGGGCACCAGCGAGGATGGCGCGCCCTACATCGCCATGGAGCTGGTGGAGGGCCGGCCGCTCCTGCAGTACTGCAAGGACGAGCGCCTGGACCTTGCAGCGCGCATCGATCTCCTGCGGCGCATCGTTGCGGCAGTGAGTTACGCGCATGGTCGCCTAGTCGTACATCGCGACATCAAGTCCGACAATGTGCTGGTCGGTTCAGACGGGGAGCCTCGCTTGCTCGATTTCGGCATCGCCAAGCACATCGAGCACGGCGGCGGACAGGTCACGATTACCGAGCAGCGTTTCTTTACTCCTGGGAACGTATCCCCTGAGCAGTTGCTGGGACAGCCGGCGAGCGTGTCCTGTGACATCTACTCACTCGGCGTGCTGGCGTATGAACTTGTGTGTGGCGCGCCGCCCTACGACTTCGATGGCCTCCGCCCAGCAGAAATAGAGCGCCGCATACTCGAAGTGCCTCCGCCGCCACCCAGCGAGCGCCTTCTGCCGGGGGCAGAAGGCGATGCAATCGCACGCGCGACGCGTCTTCAGGGGCGCGAGCACCTGAAGCGCAAGCTCAAGGGAGACATCGACGCGGTGGTGCTCACCTGCCTGCGCAAGCTCCCGAGGGAGCGTTACAGCAGCGCGGAGCAGTTCGAGGAAGAGCTGAGCTGCCTGCTGGCGGGCCTCCCGGTGCGCGCCCGACGCGGGGATCACCTCTACCGAATGCGCAAGTTCGTTGCCCGCCATCGGACCACCCTCAGCCTTTCGGCCGGCTTGGTCCTCACGCTCGTCGGCGCGACGGCGGGCCTGGCGATCCAGTCGGCGGAGTTGGCCGAACAGCGCAATCGGGCCGTAGTCGAGCGCGATCGAGCACAGGAGGTAGCCTTACTGCTCCAGAACGCGTTCGTGGCGGCTGACCCTGCCCAGGTCGCTGGCGAGGACATCAGCCTGCGCCATGTGCTGGCCTCAGCGCGCCCCAGAATGGAGGCGCTTCGCGGAACGCGACCCGATCTGTATTCCGCGCTGGCCGGCACGCTGGCTAAGGTCGAGCTCGATCTCGCATCGGACGCAGCGACCTCCGAACTCACCGCGCGTGCACTTGAAGCAGCTCGGCGGGCCAACGCCTCGGCAAGCCAGCTACGGGAGCTGTCCTTGCTGCACGCCCGCGCCCTGACGAGCGCGGGGCAGCCGGACCTCGCCCTTGAAGTCCTTGCTCACATCGAGCGGGACGCGTCCGCAGAAGACCCGGCATGGCTGCTCGAACATGCAAGAGCCCTTACCGCAGTTTCGCGCTATGACGATGCAGTCGTCCAGCTGCGTAAAGGCATCAGCGCTACGCAGGCGTCGCTGCCAGAGGACGAACTGGCTACGCAACTCAGGACGATGTTGGCGGACACCCTGTTCCGCGCAGGCTCGACCCGACAGGCGCTGGCCTCCTTCGCCGCAACTTTGTCCTGGCAGCGAGAACGACTGAGCGATGACCACCCCTGGGTCGCCCTGACACGTTTGCGGAGGGTCAACGTCCTGATCCAGGCCCAGGAACTGGACGAGGCCGTGGCAGAAGCCGAGAAAATCGCGGCATCCATCGCCACGCAGTACGGCGAAAACAGCACCTTGACCGCCTTGGCGCGTTCCACCCTGGCCCACGCCTATCATGCAGGCCGACAGACAACGAGAGCCATCGAACTGCAACGGGAAGCGGTGACGCAATGGGTGCGTTCTCTGGGGAGCGAGCACCCTCGCACCCTTCGGGCAAATTTCAACCTTGCCCAGATCCTCTCGGTGGACCCGGCCAACCGAGTCGAGGCCGAAGAGCGATTCCGCGAGGCACTTACTGGTAGCGAGGCCAGATTCGGCGTGAAGAGCAACGCAACTGTATTCTTTCGCCTTAGCCTCGCCAGGTTTCTTGGGCGGACTGGTCGCTGGGAAGAGGCATTGAGAATGCTCACATCGAAGGAGGCCCGGGAGGGGCTTGAAGTCGCGATCGCCGAGAATCGACGTGACCACTTCACGCTGCTGGACAGGGCTGTCAAGGAAGCGGGGTGCGACGAGCCCGAATCGCTAATCAAAGAGCCCTGTACCTTGGCAGGCATCATGGCGTCCCTCCGCATAGATTGAAGATGGCGGCTCTGCGCAGCACTCGCAAATCCCGCATTCGCTGTGGCAAACTACATTGCCTGACGTCGCGATACGATGCCCTGCGTGCCATCGAGCAGTTCGCAAACCTGAGTTGCGGTTAGCTGCGTCGGCGTCCAGCCCACTCCATCGCAACAGGACCCCCCCCTTGAGATCTGCCCTTGCTCTTCTGCCACTCATCGCCTGCGCACTGCCCTCCACTATCATCGCCCATCAATCGGCGGACGATGAAGACCTTCCGATCCTTTGCCCTAACGCCGTGCCGAGCCCCGACAGATACTACGTGCTGCTGAAGTCTGCGGATCGCTGCACCATGAAGGATGGCAGGGAGGTCCCGGGGCCCGGCCTCATCGACTGTACCGTGAGCGCGGGTGCCTTCTCATGCGAAGCCTGGCCCAAGGGCCAGGTCACGTTCACCTGGTCTGCCTCACCGGGCCTTACTCTCGACAGTCCAGGACACACGCACTCGCCCTACCAGTCGGGCGTTTGCTCTAATCCAAGCATGCTGAGCGGCTCCATTTACGTGACCGTTACATCGCCGTTCGGCGTATCGGGCTTCTATCAGAAGGCCATTCGTTGCAGTGGTGGCCAAGAGTACTGAGGCAAGGCCCGACGCGGTGTTGAAATGCGGCGCCGCCCCTCCCCTGCGAGAGCGAGTCCGGACTGGGTCCGGACTCGCTGGGTTAAGAACACATCGCGTTCAGGTATGCGAGCAAGCACGACATCCCTGTCGTGCCGCTCGATGGGCCCCTCAAACGCACGGCCGCTCTAACCGGCACGTTGGAAGCTGACGGGCCGGCCCGATTCCACTCTCAAGGTTGAGTCAAGCGCCCGAACTGCAAAGGCGAAGCTGCACTTCCCCTGATCCACGATCCGTCGGGCGACTGAATGGAGACCCAGCCCGACGCACTCGGACTCATCCTCAATGTGGCGTTACCCGCAGCCGACATTGCGCGGCTGATGCTCTCCGCTTGACAGGTCGGGCAAAGCCCAGTGGAGGTATGGCGCTGCAGGCTGTACTGATTCAGAGCGGTCAGGCTGCCCGAGTGCGGCGCGCTCATCGCCCAGACGGGATTTCCATTGCTGTCGAAGTAATAGAAGGTAGCTACCGAGCTTGACCCAGCGTGGTCAAAGTTGAACCCCCAGCCACTCTCCAACGGATTGTAGTACATCCCCGACGCCGCACCACCTCCAAACAGCAATCTGACATATTCAGCGCCGTCAAAGTCCGCGCTGTTCCCGTTGTTGTGGAAGTCCCACGAGAAGACCGCCTCGTTTTGGTTCCAGAAACGCAAGCGGGCATCGCCAACGACGCTGGTAACCACTGCGCCATTGGCGCCACGCTGGCTCCGCATCAGAACCGAGTTCCAAACGCCGCCGACGACCTGACTCATTTGGGTGGTGTACCAAGTCGGCCGCCCATCGGCCGAGTAGGTGAACCATACAGCTCCGAGCGCGCCGCTGCTCGACCTGCTCAGGCTCAGCCCGTTGCCAGAACGCCCCGGGTTGTACCAGGCACCGGAGGTCGGTTGGACCTGGCCAACGACAGGTGCGGAGCGAAAGGCAGCAATGCGGGGCGCTTGCTCTGTGATCACGCGCGCATTGTCATGACTGTCGTACCTGCCCATGGGATATCCGTAATCGTCAAGCACGCGAGGATTCGAGAACGCGTGCATTCGCTGGCACATGCCGATCGCACAGGTACTGCTCGTGTTGTACGTCATCACCGTGGCGTACGACTCGAAAGCCATCTGGCTGGCGAAATAGTTTCGAACGAATCCATGCGCGTAGGGCTTCGCGAAAGCCTCCGAGTCAGGCGTGCACTGCACCTGGGGGTTGGAGCAGGCATTGGCAGGATCATGGTCCGCGCCGAAAAGGTGCGCCACCTCGTGCGCGAACAGCGTCGAGTCGCACTGCGTCAGCCCACCCACGACGGCAAAAGCCGAGGCAGCGGTTGGGTTGAGGCTCTGCGCAATGCCGCACACCGAGCCACTCCGCTTGGAGAGAAGTATCACGATATCCGCTCCCAGTCCGTCGCGTAGCGGGTGTACCGTGTCCATCACACCGTCGTTGGGACTCACCAGCGCCTGCAGCTGATAAACCGGCTCCAAGCCCGGTGTATCCTGAACCACGACAGTTCCGGCAAGGTTCAGCCGCACCGAGATGGCGCTCGCGGCGAGTATCTGATTCACATGATTCAGATTGTCGCTGGCAAGGACCCTGGCGTTGGCGTAGCGGCTCTCGTAGCGCGAGTCGACAGCCACCAGCACATCAACACTGACGGTGCTCTTGTGTGTCGTGAGCCCAGACTCAGCGGAGACGCCGCCCCCAACCTGGGACTTCGCGGAGTTGCGCACCTGCCCATCCTGCAACCCGTCCGCCGGAAACCGTTCGTACACGTCCTCGACACCTGGGCTCTGCAGCTCGGTCGCGTTCAACTCGAGCAGCACGTGACTCAACTCCCCGCTCGGCATGAGCCGCCACTCCCTGTCGCGCGCGACGATCGCTCCGGCTGCCCGGCCGTCCGCAACGGTCAAGCGAGCCCAGCCTGCGGACGCGCCTCCGTCGATCAACGCTCCGTGCCACACCAGCATCCCGCTGTCGCCCTGCTCGGAGGCCGTGCGCACGAACTCCAGGACCTCGCCACTTGGCGACTTCAGCGTCAGCCGTTCGCTTTCGTCGCTTACGCCGGTGAGATCGATATCGAAGATCGCGGCGTCGGCGACCTTGAGTCCATCCAGCACCTCGATGGGCACCTGCTCGCTCTTGTCCGCGGGGTGACGGGCATCGAGCAGGACATCAGCGCTCGCCATCACCCCCGAAGGAGCGGCCGCAGCCGCGGCCAACATGACGCTAAGGAAGCTAAGTTTTCTCACACGTGTCTCCAATGGAAAATGAAATCAACGGGTACAGGAAGCCGCCCTGGTCCTTCTCTTTCGCAGATCCGAACGCGCCTCCGCGTCGTGCTTCGTCCACGTGAGTCCGTGGTGCGCCGACCGCCCTGGCCGTATGTGCGCCATCAGACTCACTCGATCCCTTGTCCGTCCGGACCCGGGAACGGGTCACCGCTGGGCGGGCGAGCGGTGCCGGACTCCAACAGGACCCGGGCGCCAAACGCGCCTGCTCTGCTTCTCCTCCCCAGGCCTGCCTCGGGAGGTTCCGGACTACGCGCAAGACGGGGCACGAGTCGATCAAGCCATCTCAGCGGACGGACCGGCCTGCCCTCAATTCGCTAGCGGGAGCTGGCGCCAGCCGGCAGGGGGCTCTAGACTTCGCGCCGCCCCGGGTGCTCGGGAAGCCGGTGGGAATCCGGCACTGCCCCCGCAACGGTAAGCAGGCGTAGTCCGCCACACAGCCACTGGGCCTGTCCCGGGAAGGCGGCGGACCGCGGGTCGATCCGATCGATCCGCACCCTGCGAGTCCGGAGACCGGCCCAGGGCGCACGACGGTGCGGGACTTCGATCCCGTCGCCGCGTGCTCGGAGCGCGTTGCGGTGGGCGACGGCACGGAGACGCCGCTCGCCTGTGCGCCTGCCCGCCTTCGTTCCCTCCTTGCCGCCGCGTGCATATCGCGGGTGTGCGTTTAGCAAGGAGTTTCCTCATGCATCGTTCTTCCCTTCCCGTGCTGATCGCGGGGACGCTGGCTGCTTCCTCCGTCCTGGCCGACGAAGCCGCGCGCCAGCCCGAGGTGCTGGTCACCTCGCACCGCACCGAACTGCCGGTGGCCGAAGCGCTGGCCGCGGTCAGCGTGGTCACGCGCGCGGCGATCGAATCGGCCGGCGCGCTCGACCTGATCGAACTGCTGCGGCGCGAGGCCGGCGTCGACATCGTGCGCGGCGGCGGCTACGGCCAGCAGACCAGCCTGTTCCTGCGCGGCAGCAATTCGAACCAGGTGCTGGTGCTGGTCGACGGCGTGCGCGTGGCCTCGGTCAACGTCGGCGGCTACGCCTGGGAGCACCTGCCACTGAACCAGATCGAGCGCATCGAGATCGTGCGCGGCCCGCGCGCGGCGCTCTACGGCTCGGACGCGGTCGGCGGCGTGATCCAGATCTTCACCCGCGCAAGCGAAGGCTTCGAGGCCGGCTTGCGGGTCGGCAGCCACGACACCACCGGCGCCGACATCGGCCTCGGTCGGCGCGGCGCGCGCGGCGGGTTCTCGCTGCGCGCCGGCTACACCGATGCGGGCGGCTTCGATGCCACCACGCCGGACAACTTCGGCCACGATCCGGACCGCGATGGCTTCCTCGCGCGCAACCTGAGTCTTGGCGGCGATCTCGCGCTGGGTGGCCAGACCCTCGCCCTGCGCGCCCTGCGCACCGAGGACCGCGCCGACTTCGACCAGGGCAGGTCGGACGCACTCAACGACAATGGCGAGCTGGCCCTCGCCGGCCCGCTGGGCGAACGCGCCAGCCATCGCCTCGCGCTCGGACTGGCGCGCGAGACGCTGGAGACGCCGGCCTTCTTCAACCGCTACGACAGCCGCCGCCGCCAGCTCGACTGGCTGGTCGACCTGCAGCTCGCGCCGGAGCACGCCCTGCTGTTTGGCCTGGCCTGGGTCGGCGAACGCGGTGGCCTGACCGACACCTTCTCGGGCGAGGAGCGCTTCGGCAGCCGCCGCAGCAACCGCGCCGCCTTCGCCAGCTGGCGGGGCGGCTTCGGCGCGCACAGCCTCGAGCTGGCCGCGCGCCACGACGACAACAGCGTGTTCGGCGGCGAGACCACGACGCAGGGCGCCTGGGGCTGGCGACTGGGGCGCGGCTTCGCCCTGCGCGCGGGCTTCGGCGAGGGTTTCCGCGCGCCCAACTTCAACGAGCTGTACTCGCCCGGCTTCGGCGGTCTGTTCGCCGGCAATCCCCTGCTCGGGCCGGAGCGCTCGCGCAACGCCGAACTGGCCCTGGGCTGGGACGGCGGGGACACCAGCGCCGAGCTACGCGCCTTCCGCACCGCGGTGGACGACCTGATCGCCTTCGCCGGCACCGACTTCCAGGCCATCAACATCGCCCGCGCCCGCATCGACGGCATCGAGGCCAGCGCCGCCGCGCGTTTCGGCGCCTGGTCGCTGCGCGCCAACGCCACCTGGCAGGACGCGCGCGACCGCGAGTCCGGACAGCGCCTGCTGCGCCGCGCCCAGCGCAAGGGCAACCTGCTGGCCGAGCGCGAGCTGGGCCGCTGGCGCGTCGGCGCCGAGCTGCACGCTGCCAGCGGCATCGCCGATTTCGGCGGCAGCCTGCCCGGTTACGCCACCCTGGCCCTGCAGGGCGGTCGTGAGCTGGGCCGCGGCTTCGACCTGCACCTGCGCCTCGACAACCTGCTCGACCGCGACTACACCCTGGTCTCGGGCTACACCACGCCCGGCGCCACCGCCCTGCTCAACCTGCGCTGGCGGCGCTGAGGCACGTGCCGCACGGCCGGTCGCCGCAACGCGACCGGCCGCCGACCGTTTCTGTTCAGTCCGTCGCGGCTCGCATAGAATCGGGTGCTTGCACCCAGGGGGAGCAGAGCAGATGACCGGTCCGGCCGCCAGTCCTCGGTCCACCAAGGGCGCGCACCCGCCCACGCTGGCCCAGCGCAACTTCCCGCGTCGCGTGCGCGCGATCCTGGAAGGCGTGCTCGAGTTCACCTCAGGCGCGCTGGAGCAGGGCCTGCAGATGATGCTCGACGAAACCGAGCAACACCTGTTCAAGCTCGCCGAGCAGGCGCGCAGCAACCAGGTCCAGAAGCAGTGCTTCGAGGCGCTACGCGAAGTGCGGCGCACACGCCCCGATTTCATCCCGCGCTTCATGCTGGAACTGGAGGCCGCGCTCGCGCGCATCCACGACCCGCGCCGCGGCGATGCCCAGGCGCCAGCCGCGATCGATTTCAGTGCGCTGTCGCTGGTCGAGGACGTGACGATGGACGAGGACATCGTCCTGAACGAGATCGCCGCCCGGACGGAGATCCGCAGCAGCCTGCCGTTGTTCCTGCTCGGGCAGCGCTTCGGCGTCATCGCCGGGCGTCCCGCGTTCGACTGCGAGTCGCTCCCGATCGGGCCCCACGGCCTCTGCCGGGTGCTGCGCGCGGCGGCGCACTGCTTCGACCTCGGCAGCGAGCATCGCCAGCTCATGTACCGCCAGTTCGACCGGCTGGTGCTGCAGTTCGCAGGCCCGCTGTTCGAAGCGCTGAACAATGCGTTGATCAAGCAGGGCATCCTGCCGCACCTCACCTTCGTGCCGGTGCGGGCCAAACCCACCGCGCGCCGCGAGGACAAGGCCGGTGAACGCGCCAAGCCGAAGGACAAGGCGCCGAGCGCTGCCGATGTGGCCGCGCTCGCCGCGCTGCTTCCGCCGGTCGAAACGCGCCCTGCGCCGGCTCCGGAGCCGGCCGCCGCCGAGCCCGCCGCCGCACCACCACCCACGATCGACGCCGCC
>JANJTY010000628.1 GCA_024710865.1 Lysobacteraceae bacterium
TGGCACGCGGTGGCCGGCGCCGCCTACGTGCAGCACGGCGACTTCGCGCTCAACCCGGAGCATCCGCCACTGATCAAGCTCTGGGTCGGGCTGTGGCTGGGCCAGGATCTCGTCCTGCCCCCGACGCCGGCACTGATGGACAAGGACGGCGAGCGCGAGTTCGTCGAGACGGTGATGTACCGGGACAACGACGACCGCGCCATCCAGGCGCGCACGCGCGCCGCGATGTGGACTTTCCACGCGCTGCTGCTGGCGGCCCTGGCCGCCCTGCTCTGGCGGCTGCTGGGTCCGGCCTGGGCGGTCGGCGCGATGGCGGTGGTCGCCATCGAGCCCAGCGTCGGCGCCTACCTGCCGGTGGTGATGACCGACCTGCCGGTGGCGGTTGCGCTCGTCATCGCCGCGCTGACGCTGGCGCTGCTGCTGGAGCGCTGGAGCTGGCCGCGCGCGCTGCTGCTGGGCCTGGCCCTGGGCCTGGCGCTTGGCACCAAGTTTTCCGCGCTGCCGGCGCTGGCCGGACTGGCGCTGCTGGGGCTGCTGGTCTGGGGCTGGGAGGCGCGCCGCAGCGACGCGCGCGAATCCCTGCGCCGGGCGCTCCAGCTCGGCGTCTCGGCAGCGCTGGCGATCGCGCTGCTGTGGGCGCAGTACGGCTTCCGGTTCGAACCGCGCTCGGACGGCAGCGAGGGCTTCAACCGCCCGATCGAGGCAAAGTTCGCCGATATCCAGTCCGAAACGCCGCGCGCGCTGCTGGTGTTCGCGCACGCGCACCGCCTGCTGCCCGAGTCCTACCTCTGGGGCCTGGCCGACACCGTTCGCGTGGGCATCGAGGGCCGCGGCGAGCCGGGTGTGCTCCTCTGGGGAGAATTCCATGCGGGCCGGCCACCCTGGTTCACCTGGCCCAGCTTCGTCGCCTCGAAGGTCCCGCTGGCGCTGCTGGCGATGGCGCTGCTCGGCTGCGTGCTGGCCTGGCGAAACCGGCCGGAGCGCGGCGCCCGGCTGGCCTTGCTCGCGCTCGCCGTCGTGGCGGCCTTCTACGCCAGCTCTCTGGTCGGTGCACAAAGCGCCTACGCCGGCGTGCGCCATGCCATGCCCGTGGTGCTGGCGCTGCTGCTGGCCGGCGGCGCGGTTGCGCACTGGGCCTGGCAACGCCGCGACCGGCGCTGGCTGCTGCTGCCGGCCGGGCTCTGGCTGGCCGCGTTCGGAACGACCATCAGCGAGCCGCGGCTGTGGGAGTACCACAACGAGTTGGCGGGCGGCAGCGAAGGTGCGCACCGCGCGTTCTCCAACGAAAGCGTGGAGCTTGGGCAGCGCCTGCACGAGATCGAGCAGTTCGTGCGCCGCGAGGTGATCCACACCGGCGAGCCCGTCTACCTCGACTACTGGTCCTATGGATCGAAGCCCTGGATCGCCGCACGCGGCCTGCCGATGCGCGAGCGCGTGGAGTCGATCCACGACGACAACCGCGAGGGCCGGTTCCGCGGATGGTTCCTGAAGCATGCCGAGGCGCGAAAGCCCCTGCCCGCCCTCGGCTGGGACCCCGGCGAGGGGCTGGCCGGGCTGGAATCGGTGGCCCGCTTCGGCAACGTCGAGATCTGGCGCGGCGAACAGGTGCGCCCACGCAGCCGCGCCTGGGACATGTTCCAGGTCGTCAGCCGCTACGTCTACGTCGAGGGCGGCGACGACTGGGCGCTGGTGGCGCGCCGCGCCACGGAGATCCTCGAGACGGCGCCGAGCATGTACACGATGCGTCTGGAGCTCGCCAACGCGCGCCTGCGCCTGGGCGAACGCGAAGCTGCCCGCGAGGCCTATGCCGCCCTGCTCGCGCAGGACGATCCGCCGCTGCCGCCGGTGCTGGAGCAGTCGGTGCGCGCCCAGCTCGAGCGCTTCGAGCGCGGCGACGCCACCGAGGACATCGCCCCCATCCGCAACCCTGCCCTGGAATGAGCCTCGGCCCGGCAGGCTGTCGAGGACGTGCCGTCCTCTGCACGATCCCATCAGGGCCTTGCCTGGAAGCAGGACGATCGCATCCTGGCCGCAGCCAGGTCGGTGGCGACGACTGCCTTGGGGAGTTCCTTGCAGCGAGGAACCAAGCCGGCTTCATGATGCATGGCGCGGCTCGTGCACAGGCTGCGCGCGCATGTCCCGCGCGCAGGCGGGCCCACGGACGCTGGCGCCGGTTCGAAGCCGACGCGTCGTCAGGCGCGATGCAAAACGAAACGAGCCCGGCATCGCTGCCGGGCTCGTTGAGGTCAAACGACGTATACCGCCAGCGCTCAGGCCGTCGCGCGGTATTCCTCGATCTGGTCGAAGTTCATGTAGCGGTAGATCTCGGCCGACTTGGCGTTGATCACGCCGATGTCGGCCAGATACTCCTCGCGCGTCGGGATGCGTCCCAGGCGCGAGCAGATCGCGGCCAGTTCGGCCGAGCCGAGGTACACGTCGGTGTTGCGGCCGAGGCGGTTGGGGAAGTTGCGGGTGCTGGTCGACATCGCGGTGGCGCCCTCGCGGATCTGCGCCTGGTTGCCCATGCAGAGCGAGCAGCCCGGCATCTCCATGCGCGCGCCGGCGGTGCCGAAGGTGCCGTAATGGCCTTCCTCGGTCAGCTGCTGCTGGTCCATGCGGGTCGGCGGCGCGACCCACAGGCGGGTCGGAATGTCGCGCTTGCCTTCCAGCAGCTTGGCCGCGGCGCGGAAGTGGCCGATGTTGGTCATGCAGCTGCCGATGAAGACCTCGTCGATCTTGGCGCCGGCCACGTCCGACAGGGTCTTGGCATCGTCCGGATCGTTCGGGCAGCAGACGATCGGCTCGTGGATCTCGTTGAGGTCGATCTCGATCACCGCGGCGTACTCGGCATCCGCGTCGGGTTCGAGCAGCTGCGGATTGGCCAGCCACTGCTCCATCTTCTCGATCCGGCGCTGCAGGGTGCGGGCGTCCTTGTAGCCCTGCGCGATCATCCAGCGCAGCAGGGTGACGTTGCTGTTGAGGTACTCGATGATCGGCGCCTTGTCGAGGCGCACGGTGCAGCCGGCGGCGGAGCGCTCGGCCGAGGCGTCGGCCAGCTCGAAGGCCTGCTCGATCTTCAGGTCGGGAAGGCCCTCGATCTCGAGGATGCGGCCGGAGAAGATGTTCTTCTTGCCCTTCTTCTCGACCGTCAGCAGGCCAGCCTTGATGGCGTAGAGCGGGATGGCGTGGACCAGATCGCGCAGGGTCACGCCCGGCTGCATCTGGCCCTTGAAGCGCACCAGCACCGATTCGGGCATGTCGAGCGGCATGACGCCGGTGGCGGCGGCGAAGGCCACCAGGCCCGAGCCGGCCGGGAATGAAATGCCGATCGGGAAGCGGGTGTGGCTGTCGCCGCCGGTGCCGACCGTGTCCGGCAGCAGCATGCGGTTGAGCCAGCTGTGGATGATGCCGTCGCCCGGGCGCAGGCTGACGCCGCCGCGGGTGGAGATGAATTCGGGCAGGGTGTGGTGGGTCTTGACGTCGACCGGCTTCGGATAGGCCGCGGTGTGGCAGAAGCTCTGCATCACCAGGTCGGCCGAGAAGCCGAGGCAGGCCAGGTCCTTGAGCTCGTCGCGCGTCATCGGGCCGGTGGTGTCCTGCGAACCCACCGTGGTCATCTTCGGCTCGCAGTAGGTGCCCGGACGGATGCCCTTGCCTTCCGGCAGGCCGCAGGCGCGACCGACCATCTTCTGCGCCAGGGTGTAGCCCTTGCCGGTGTCGGCCGGCGCCTGCGGCAGGCGGAACAGGGTCGAGGGCGGCAGGCCCAGCGCCTCGCGCGCCTTGGCGGTGAGGCCGCGTCCGATGATCAGCGGGATGCGGCCGCCGGCACGCACCTCGTCGAACAGCACGTCCGACTTGATCTCGAACTCGGCGATCACGGCGCCATCCTTCAGCGCCTTGCCCTCGTAGGGACGCAGCTCGACCACGTCGCCGTGGTGCATCTGCGACACGTCGAGCTCGATCGGCAGGGCGCCCGCATCCTCCATGGTGTTGTAGAAGATCGGCGCGATCTTGCTGCCGAGGCAGACGCCGCCGAAGCGCTTGTTCGGAATGTAGGGGATGTCCTCGCCGGTCCACCACAGCACGCTGTTGGTGGCCGACTTGCGGCTCGAACCGGTGCCGACCACGTCGCCGACGTAGGCGACCAGATGCCCCTTCCGCTTGAGGTCGAGGATGGCCTGGATCGGCCCGCGCTTGCCGTCCTCCTCCGGCGCGAAGGGTGCGTCGGAGCGCTTGTTCTTGAGCATGGCCAGCGCGTGCATCGGGATGTCCGGCCGCGTGGTGGCGTCCGGGGCCGGCGACAGGTCGTCGGTATTGGTCTCGCCCGGCACCTTGAACACGGTGATGGTCAGGCTGTTCGGAACCTCTGGCCGGGAGGTGAACCACTCGGCATCGGCCCAGCTCTGCAAGACGGCCTGCGCGTTGCCGTTGCCGGCCTTCGCCTTGGCCTCGATGTCGTGGAAGGCATCGAACACCAGCAGGGTGTTCTTCAGCGCATCGGCGGCGATGGCGCCGACGACGGCATCGTCCAGCAGTTCCACCAGCGGATGCACGTTGTAACCGCCCAGCATGGTGCCGAGCAGCTCGGTGGCGCGCTCGCGCGAGATCAGCGCGTTCGTCTCGCTGCCGAAGGCCAGCGCAGCGAGGTAGGAGGCCTTGACCTTGGCGGCGTCGTCGACGCCGGCCGGCACGCGCTGGGTGAGCAGGTCCAGCAGGAACTCGCCCTCCCCCGCCGGCGGGTTCTTGAGCAGCTCGATCAGCGCGGCGGTCTGCTGCGCGGTCAGCGGCAGCGGCGGGATGCCGAGCTTGGCGCGTTCGGCGGCGTGGTGGCGGTAGGCTTCCAGCATGGATGACTCCGGGGAGGTGGTGGATTCGGCAGGCGAAGCGGCCGACTGCGGAGGCCCGCAGCGGCCGGGGAAAGGGTCAGGTGCGCTTGGGAACGACGAGCTTCAGGCCCTTGAAATAGTCGCGGAAGAAGCCCGCATCGCGGGTGATCAGGGCATCGCATTGCAGCAGGGCGTGGGCCCCGATCAGGAAATCGGCCACCACGCGCTCGCGCCGTCCACCGCGCGAACGGAAGCGCTTGTTCATGTGTCCGGCGCGCATGGCGGCCGCTTCCTGGGTCGGCTCGAAGCGGATGCCCAGGGTGGCCAGGGTGTCCATCAGACTGACCGAGGTGTCCAGCATGGCCTGGACCTCGGCCACCACGGCATCGCAGACGACGACATCTTCGCTGGCCAGGGCATCGCCGACGCAGGCCTCGGACGACTCGGCGTACTGCGGGTCGCCGATCAGGATGTCGAGCAGCACGGAGGAGTCGAGCGCGACCACGCCGGGTCAGTCCTTCGCCTTGGCATCGTCGAGCGAATCGCCGGGCGCCCGGCCGCGGATCGCGCGCATGGCCTCGTCGGTGGTCTGCATGCCGTCGACCAGCTTGAAGCTGCCGCGGACGCGGCGCAGCGCCTCGCTCACGTCCTTGCGCAGGATGATCCGGCCGCCGTCGAGCTCGACCTTGAGGGTCGTGCCCTTGGTCAGCCCCAGCGCATCGCGCACCGCCTTGGGCAGGGTGATCTGGCCGCGTTCGGCGACGGTTGCTTCCATCTCGGACCTCCAGCGATGCGCGTCGATGTCTGCGCGAATGATACATACCGATTCATGCATACTCAATGCCGCATACCCGGTCGATTCAGAATTCGGGCGACAATGACGGTCCGGCCCTCGCCATCGCAGGAGCGAACCCATGCACGATTCCTTTGCCACCCGCAGCCGACTCGAGATCAACGGCCAGTCCTACACCTACTTCAGCCTGGCCAAGCTGGGCGAGCGCTTCGACCTCAAGCGCCTGCCCTACTCGATGAAGATCCTGCTGGAGAACCTGCTGCGCTGCGAGGACGGCGGCCAGACCGTAGGTGCCGAGCACATCGAGGCGGTGGCCACCTGGGACGCCAGCAAGGAACCCGATACCGAGATCGCCTTCATGCCGGCGCGCGTGGTGCTGCAGGATTTCACCGGCGTGCCCTGCGTGGTCGACCTGGCCGCGATGCGCGATGCGGTCGTGAAGCTGGGCGGCAGGCCCGCGCAGATCAATCCGCTGATCCCCTCCGAGCTGGTGATCGACCACTCGGTGCAGGTCGACGTGTTCGGCAAGCCCGAGGCGCTGGACCTGGACGGCCAGATCGAGTTCGAGCGCAACGGCGAGCGCTACAGCTTCCTGCGCTGGGGCCAGAAGGCGTTCGACAACTTCAAGGTGGTGCCGCCCAACACCGGCATCGTGCACCAGGTGAACCTTGAGCACCTGGCCCGCGTGGTGATGACGCGCGAGGTGGACGGCGAGCTGCAGGCCTTCCCCGACACCGTGTTCGGCACCGACAGCCACACCACGATGATCAACGGCATCGGCGTCCTTGGCTGGGGCGTGGGCGGCATCGAGGCCGAGGCCGCGATGCTGGGCCAGCCGAGCTCGATGCTGATTCCGCAGGTGGTGGGCTTCAAGCTCACCGGCAGGCTGCCCGAGGGCGCCACCGCCACCGACCTGGTGCTGACCGTCACCCAGATGCTGCGCAAGCACGGCGTGGTGGGCAAGTTCGTCGAGTTCTTCGGCGAGGGCCTGGACCACCTGCCCCTGGCCGACCGCGCCACCATCGCCAACATGGCGCCCGAGTACGGCGCCACCTGCGGCATCTTCCCGATCGACGCCGAATCGCTGACCTACCTGCGCCTGTCCGGTCGCAGCGAAAGCCAGATCGCCCTGGTCGAGGCCTATGCCAAGGCCCAGGGCCTGTGGCGTACGGCAGAGGAGGCCGAGTACAGCAGCGTGCTGCAGCTCGACATGGGCACGGTGCTGCCCTCGCTGGCCGGCCCGAAGCGCCCGCAGGATCGCGTGTTGCTCTCCGACGTGAAGGACAACTACCGCGAGAACCTTGGTCCGTTGACCTCGTCCCGCGGCAAGAAGACGGTGGAGGAAGCCGACTTCGTATCCGAGGGCGGCGGTGCGGCGGTCGGCAACCGCGAGGCAAAGCTGACAGCGGGCTGCGCCGAGATCGAGATGGCCGGCCAGAAGCTCCAGCTGCGCGACGGCGCGGTGGTGATCGCGGCCATCACCTCCTGCACCAACACCTCCAACCCGGCCGTGATGCTGGGCGCTGGCCTGCTGGCGCGCAATGCCGTGCGCCTGGGCCTGACGGTCAAGCCCTGGGTCAAGACCTCGCTCGGCCCGGGCTCCCTGGTGGTCACCGATTACCTCAAGAAGGCCGGCGTGATGGACGACCTGGAAGCCCTGGGCTTCCATGTGGTCGGCTACGGCTGCACCACCTGCATCGGCAACTCCGGCCCGCTGCCGACGCCAGTCAGCGCCGGCATCGCGCAGGGC
>JANJTY010000670.1 GCA_024710865.1 Lysobacteraceae bacterium
ACGCCGACCGCTCTCGCTGCCGCTGTGGGAGCCTCCATCGCGACGAAGACTCCACACCCAGCCGGCCTGCGCCGCAGCGCCGGCGCAGTGGCTCCCAAAGCGACAGTTACCAGTGCGTAGCGGCCTTGCGACGCGGTGAAACCAGGACTCAGTCCTCGCGCAGCGGGAGGGTCTCGGCCTCGCCACGCGGCGGCGTGTCGCGGGTCGGGTTCGCGGCCGGCCGGGCGGGCGCCGCGCTGCCGCAGCGGAAGGCCGCGAAGCGCTGCTCGCCGCCGATCGGTTCGCCCAGGGCCTGGATGGTGTCGGCCGACAGGCCAAGCGCCTCGTTGCGCGCCAGGGATTCGAGTTCGTCGCGTACCTTCAGCGGGTTGCGGTGGTAGGCCGCGACGCGCGCCTTGACGCTGACCGCGATTTCGCCGGCCTTGAGGCAGGCGCCCAGGGCCTCGCCCGGCATCGCCACGCGCACCGCACGCGCGCCGGGTTCCAGCTTGACCCAGACGCAGGCGGAGAGGAGGAGCGGCAGACAAAGCGCGGCCAGGAGGGTACGGTTCATGACCGGGTCCGTTCGACGAGGATGGCGCGAAGGGTAACCGAGGCCGCCGGCTGGCGGCTGAACCGGGGTGGGCCGCGTGCACGCCCACTACACTGGTCCTGGACGTAGGCTGGAGTCTGTCATGAAGCGATATCTCGTCACCGGCGCGAACCGCGGCCTCGGGCTCGAGTTCGTGCAGCAGCTGCTGGCGCGCGGCGACCGCGTGCTCGCGGCCTGCCGCCATCCCGGCCAGGCCTCGGCGCTGAACCGGCTCGCGGGCGAGTATCCGAACCGCCTGCACGTGCTGCCGCTGGACGTGGCGCAGGCGCGCTCGCGCGCCGAGCTGCTGCGCGAGTTGCCGCTGGTGTTCGAGCGGCTCGACGGCCTGGTCAACAACGCCGGCATCCTGCCGCCCGGGGAGCGCTTCGGCGAGGTGGAGGAGGCCACGCTCGAGGCCAGCTTCCGCACCAATGCGCTCGGACCCTTCCTGCTGACCCAGGCCCTGGCGCCGCTGATCGAGGACGGTGGCCTGGTGCTGAACCTCGGCACGCGCCTGGGCTCGCTGGCCGAGACGCGCGAGTTCCGCAGTCCGAGCTACGCCATGGCCAAGGCCGCGCTGCACATGGCCACGCGCCAGTTCGCCCACGCCCTGCAGCCGCGCGGCATCCGCGTGTTGGCGCTGACCCCGGGCTGGGTCCGCACCGACATGGGCGGCCCCACGGCCGAGGTCGCGCCGGCCGATTCGGTGGCCGGCATGCTGGCGGTCGCCGACCGCGCCACGGTGCAGGACTCGGGCGCCTTCTTCGACTGGCGCGGCGAGGCGGTGGCCTGGTGAGGCCGGCGCTGCTCGCCTTGCTCGCGCTGTTCGCGCTCGGCACCGCCTCCGCCGCCGCGGACGAGGTCCGCTTCGCGCGCTATGCGGGCGTGGCCAGCGATGCGCGCGATGCCGACCCGCTGTACGCCGAGGAGCACTGGCTGCGCTTCGAACAGGAGCAGCTGGTCGAACGCCAGGTGCTGTACCGCTGCCCCTCGGGCGAGGCCTTCGCGCGCAAGCGCGTCGACTACCGCGAGGACCCGCTGGCGCCGGCGTTCGCTCTGGAGGACGCGCGCTTCGGCTATCGCGAGGGCCTGCGTCGCAGCGGTAGCAGCATGGAGACCTTCGTACAGCGCCGCGCCGACGCCACCGAGCTGCGCAGCGCGGTGCCCGAGGCCAGCCGACTGGTGGCCGATTCGGGCTTCGACCGCTTCGTGCTGCGCCACTGGGAGGCGCTCGGCCGGGGCGAAGCCGTGCCGCTCGAGTTCCTCGTGCCCAGCCGTGGCAGCAGCTACGGATTCCGCGTGCGGCTGCAGGAGCGGCGTGAGGTCGGTGGCGTACCGGCGCGCGTGCTGCGGCTGTCCCTCGGCGGCCCCCTCGGCTGGTTCGCGCCCGCGATCGACGTGGCCTACGCCGAAGCCGACCGTCGCCTGCTGCGCTTCGAGGGCCTGTCCAACATCCGCCTCACGCCCGAGCGCAACGCGGTGGTACGGATCGAATTCCCGCAGCCGCCAGCGCGTGCGCTCGAGCAGGACTGGCGCGCCGTCGCGCAGCTCGCGCTGCAGCCCTGCAGCCTCGGCAGCTGAGCTGTGATGGGGCTCACAATCGCAGCGTGAAGACTGGCGGCGCGGTCACGTTTTCGCGCCGGGCTGTGCTATTCATGCCGGCATAGTGGCGCCGCCGACCGGGGGGAGCGATGGCGGCGCGATGCCGGAGCCGCGGCGCGCGGCTCTCCCGTCCATCCGACTCCGACACGCCGGAACCCCACCCATGGCCAATCCGCGCTCCGCAGCCCCGTCCAACCGGACCAAGGGTCTCGCCGCCGTCCCGCCCTTCGAGTACCGCGTGCTGACCCGCGCCGGCTTTGGCCCGGCCCGGCGCACGCTGAAGGCCGGCGCGGTTCCGGTGGCCGACCGCATCTTCGGTACCGGCTTCGAGACCGAGGGCGACCCGGGCCAGGACGACCTCGGTTACTTCCGTTCGCTCGGGCGGACCGATGACGAACGCCTCGCGGCCTGGGTCGAGGAGCAGCTCGATCCGAACCTGCCCGATCCGGACCTCGCGCAGCGCCTGGCGGCCCACCCGGGCAGCTTCGCCACGCTCTCCGAGAGCCTCGCGCAGGCCTTCGCGACCCGCCGCTGCGGCGGCTTCTCGTCCTACGTCCGGCCGCACCGCGAAGTCGAGCGCGCCGCCTTCACCCGTGCGGTCTACAGCCGGCGCCAGCTGTTCGAGCTGATGGCCGACTTCTGGCACAACCACTTCAACGTGTTCGCGGGCCTGAACGACGACACCTACGTGTCCTGGGCCTCGTGGGACCGCGACGTGATCCGCGCCCACGCCTTCGGCAACTTCTACAGCCTGCTGCACGCCTCGGCGCGGCACCCGGCCATGCTGCGCTACCTCGACAACTACGTGAACCGCGCCGGCGGCATCAACGAGAACTACGCCCGCGAGCTGGTCGAGCTGCACACGCTCGGCGCCGAGCACTACCTCGGCGTGTCCGACCCGACCCTGGTGGAGCCGCTCGCGCAGAACCCCTACACCGCCCTGAACGACCCCGACCTGACCGACCCCTTCCTCGGCAACATCGCCGACCCGGCGCGCCAGTTCGCCGCCTTCTACGTCGACGACGACGTCTACTCCGCGGCCGAGAGCCTGACCGGCTGGCGCTACGACCGCGACACCGGCAGCTGCGGCACCGGCGCCTTCCTCACCGACAACGCGCAGCACAGCGGCAGCATCCGCAAGGCCTTCCTGAGCCGCGGCGTCACCATCATCCCGTCCGACCTGCCGGCCGAGCCGGAGGGCCGCCTGATTCTCAAGCTGGCCGCCTTCCATCCCGCCACCGCCACCTACATCGCGCGCAAGCTGTGCCGGCGCCTGATCGCGGACGAGCCGCCGGAAGCCGTGGTGCAGGCCGCCGCCGCGACCTTCTTCTCGCAGCGCAAGTCGCCCAACCAGATCGCCCACACCCTGCGCACCATCCTGCTCTCGGACGCGTTCAAGGATCCGGCCCTGTGGGGCAGCAAGATCAAGCGCCCATTCGAGCACGTGGCCTCGGCCATGCGCGCCGCCGGCTGCGTGCATACCTTCCGCGAGGACGATTCGACCAGCGGCGATTTCCTCAACGTCTACCACGGCACCGGCCAGCGCCTGTTCTTCTGGCGCCCGCCGGACGGCTACCCGGACCGCAAGGAGCACTGGCTGGGATCGAGCGGCCTGGTGCAGGCCTGGCGCAGCATCGACTGGCTGCTCGACCGCAACGCCGGCGATGCCGCGACGCGGGTGATGCGCGTGCTGGACCTCACGCTGGACAACCTGCCCGGCGATCCCACCCCGCGCCAGCTCGTCGAGTTCTGGTGCAACTGGATCCTGGGCTACACGCCGGACGGCGGCTGGACCGGCCCCGAGGGCACGCCGGTCGGTTCCGCGCCCACCAGCCTGGGCGCGGCCACCCTGCAGTTCATGACCCAGCAGGGCTACGGCGCGGGCAACAACGACCGCAATCCCTGGCCGGCGGACGAACCGATCCTGCGCGCCAACCTGGGCGTCAACAGCGGCGGCTTCGACTGGTACCAGCGCCTGCGCGCCCTGGTGGCCCTGGTCCTGGCCTCACCCGAATTCACCCAGCGCTGAGCGGAGGCCGACATGAGCGCACACCGCACCCCGCACACCGGCCTCGGCATCAGCCGTCGCACCTTCCTTGGCGGCCTGGGCCTGGCCGCGGCCAGCCTGCCCTTGGGCCTGGGCTTCTCGCCCAGGGCCGGCGCCGGCACGCCGCGCCGCACCCTGGTCTACGTCTTCCTGCGCGGCGGCATCGATGGCCTGAGCCTGGTGGTGCCGACCAACGGTGTCGACCGCGGCCACTACGTGGATGCGCGCGACCGCACCATCGTGCCGGCCAGCGGCACCAACGCAGCCCTCCCCCTGGATGCGAACTTCGGCCTGCATCCCTTCTGCACCGACCTGCACAGCCTGTTCGGCCAAGGCCGTCTGGCGATCGTGCAGGGCGCGGGCCACCCGCCCGGCACCCACACCCGCAGCCACTTCGATGCGCAGGAGCAGATCGAGCTGGGCACGCCGGGCGAGCAGACCGCCAACCAGGGCTGGCTCTCGCGCCACCTCGCGACCACCCCGCTGCTGGACGGCAATGCCGTGTTCTCGGCCATGGTCTCGGGCTCCAACCCGCCGATCAGCCTGGGCGGCTGGAGCGATGTCGCCACGCTGGGCTCGACCAGCAGCTTCCATCCGAACTCCGGCACCTACGGCCGCACCCATCTGCTCGCGCTGCGCGCGCTGCACCCCGGCGCCGGCCTGCTCGACACGTCGGCGCGCGCGGCGCTGGATGCG
>JANJTY010000688.1 GCA_024710865.1 Lysobacteraceae bacterium
CTCGGCCATCCTGGCCTCGCCAAGCAACCCGGCCTCGGGCTCCTGCCCTCGGCGTGATTCGCCGCGCGCGATGCCGTTATGGCTTCGCGCAAGCGCGGCTGGCGCGCTGCTTCGCAGCGCTTGAGGTTGCTAGGCTCGGCCATCCTGGCCTCGCCAAGCAACCCGGCCTCGGGCTCCTGCCCTCGGCGTGATTCGCCGCGCGCGATGCCGTTAAGGCATCGCGCAAGCGCGCCGAATCACCCCGGTGGCCAGGCGAGTTGGCGGCCGGCCAGGAGGTGCAGGTGGATGTGGTAGACCGACTGGCCGCCGTCGCCGTTGCAGTTGAACACGGTGCGGTAGCCGGCTTCGGCGAAGCCTTCGGCCTTGGCGTAGGCGGCGGCGGCGAGCAGCAGGCGGCCGGCGAGTTCGGCCTGGTCCTCGCGCAGGTCGTTGAGCGTGGCGATCGGCTGCTTCGGCACGAACAGCACGTGCACCGGGGCCTGCGGGTGGATGTCGCGGAAGGCCAGGACGTGCGCGTCCTCGAAGACGATGTCGGCGGGGATCTCGCGCCGGATGATGCGCATGAACAGGGTGTCGCTCATCTCAGGGTGCTCCGTTGGCGTGCAGCGACAGGCGCTGGCCGAAGGCGTGCGCCAGGGTGCCGCGGTCGAGGTATTCGAGTTCGCCGCCGAGCGGCACGCCGTGCGCGAGGCGCGTCGCGCGCACGCCGTGGCGCTGCGCGAGCTGCGCCAGCCAGTGCGCGGTGGCCTCGCCTTCGACGGTGGGATTGGTGGCGACGATCAGCTCGGCCACTTCGCCACCGGAAAGGCGCTTCTCCAGCAGGTCGAGGCCGAGCTCGCGCGGGCCCAGGCCATCCAGCGGCGAGAGCCGTCCGAGCAGGACGAAGTAGAGCCCGCGGAAACCGGTGGCGGTCTCGATCGCCTGCTGGTCGGCCGGCGTCTCCACCACGCAGAGCAGGCTGCGGTCGCGCTGCGTGCTGCGGCAGGTCGGGCAGACCTCGGTCTCGCTGAAGCTGCGGCACTGCGCGCAGTTGCCGATCCGGTCCATCGCCTCGGCCAGCACCCTGGACAGCCGGCGCCCGCCCTCGCGCTGGCGCTCGAGCAGGTGCAGGGCCATGCGCTGGGCGGTCTTGGCGCCCACGCCCGGCAGCACGCGCAGGGCCTCGACCAGCTGTTCCAGCAGCGGCGTGCTCACGGGCGGATCAGAACAGGCCGGGGATCTTCATGCCGGGCGGGATCGGCAGGCCGGCGGTGGCCTGGCCCATGCGCTCGGCCGAGAGCTCGTTGACCTTGTTGACCGCGTCGTTGATGGCCGCGGCGATCAGGTCCTCCAGCATCTCGGCATCGCCCAGGGCCTGCGGGTCGATGGCGACGCGGCGCGCCTCCATGCGGCCGGTGAGGGTGACCTTGACCATGCCGCCACCGGCCTGGCCGGTGACTTCGAGGGCGGCGAGTTCGGCCTGCGCCTTCTGCAGGTTTTCCTGCATCTTCTGCGCCTGCTGCATGAGGTTGGCGATGGGTCCGCGCATGGCTGGCTCCGTGGGTTTCAGGTGAGGGGTTCGATCGAGCCGGGCACCAGGGTGGCGCCCTGCTCCTGCATCAGGTGGCGCACCGCCGGATCGGCCAGGAAGTCGGCCTCGGCCTGCTGCTGGCGCGCATCCAGGGCGCGGCGCTCGCGCACGACGAGGGTCTCGCCTTCGGCCTTGCCGCGCTCGACCTTCAGCCGCAGGCGCGCGCCGACCGCATCCGAAACCGCCTGCTGCAGCTGCTCGATCAGCAGGTCCGAGCGCAGGTGTTCGAGTTCGGGCGGCAACACCAAGCGCAGCTCGCCGTCCGCCTGGCCGGCGAACACGACATTGGCGGCGAGCTGCCGCACCGGCCCTTTCAGCGCCAGGCGTTCGAGCAGCGAGAGCCAGGACTCGGCATCGCGCAGCGCGTCCGGCGCCGCAGCCGCTACCGGCTGCGGACGCTGCTGCGGTTTGATCGGGGCATCGTCCAGCGCCGGCGGCAGGGGCGGCGGCAGCGGCGCTTCGCGCCGCGGCGACTCGGCTGCGCGTGCCGGCGGCTCGCCCCTGGGCAGGGCGATGGCCGCCGGCAGCGGCGGCGGTGCGCCGCGCGTGGCCGGTGCGGCAGGCCGCTCCGGCTGATCGCCGGACGGCGCATCGGGACGGAAGGCGAGCATGCGCAGCAGGGCCATCTCGAAGCCGACCCGCGCGCTGGGCGCGAGCGCGAGGTCGCGCCGGCCGGTGGTGGCCATCTGGTACCAGAGCTGGACCAGCTCGGGCGAGACCGCGGCCGCCAGCGCCTGCAGCGCGCCGTCCGCATCCGGCACGGCCGCGGGCACCAGCTGCAGCAGCTGGATGCGGTGCAGGGTCGCGGCCATCTCGTCCAGCACCGCGCCGAAGTCGGGCGCGAAGGCGACGGTGTCCTCGATGCGCGCGACCAGTCCGGGGCCGTCGCCGCGCGCCAGCGCGTCGAGCAGGCCGAGCACGTGGCTGCGCTCGACCGTGCCGAGCATGGCGCGCACTTCTGCCTCGGGCACCTGGCCGCCGGCGAAGGCGATGGCCTGGTCCAGCAGCGAGAGGCCGTCGCGCAGCGAGCCATCGGCGCCGCGCGCGAGCAGGCGCAGCGCGCCGTCCTCGAACACGATGCCCTCGGCGATCAGGATGCGCTGCATCTGGCCGAGGATCTGCTCCTCGTCCAGGCGCTTCAGGTTGAACTGCAGGCAGCGCGAGAGCACGGTCACCGGCAGCTTCTGCGGGTCGGTGGTGGCGAGCAGGAACTTGACGTGCTCGGGCGGCTCTTCCAGGGTCTTGAGCAGCGCGTTGAAGGCGCTCTTGGACAGCATGTGCACCTCGTCGATGAGGTACACCTTGTAGCGCCCGCGCGTGGGCATGTACTGCGCGTTCTCGATCAGGTCGCGCACGTCGTCCACGCCGGTGTTGCTGGCCGCGTCGATCTCGAGCAGGTCGACGAAACGGCCGGCGTCGACCGCCTCGCACACCGGGCAGGCGCCGCAGGGCTCGGCGCTGACGCCCTGCTCGCAGTTCAGGCTCTTGGCGAAGATGCGCGCGATCGTGGTCTTGCCCACGCCGCGCGTGCCGGTGAACAGGAAGGCATGGTGCACGCGCCCGCTGCCCAGCGCGTTGGACAGCGCACGCACCACGTGCTCCTGGCCGACGAGTTCGGCGAAGCGGCGCGGTCGCCACTTGCGGGCGAGGACGAGGTAGGACATCGGGCTGGATCGACGGACTGGTCGATCATTGTGCCAAGCCGGGACGGGCGGGCATAGGCCGGGGCCGGGCGCGGCCTACAATGCGGCCTTCGCGTTCAGGAACGGCAGGACATGGCGGCATTGGCAGGCATCCGGGTGCTCGACGTCTCGCGCGTGCTGGCGGGGCCGTTCTGCGCGATGCAGCTGGCCGATCTCGGCGCCGAGGTGATCAAGCTCGAACCGCCCGAGGGCGACGACACCCGCGCCCTCGGCCCGCCCTTTCGCGACGGGCTCTCGGCCTACTTCGCCTGCTGCAACCGCGGCAAGCGTTCGATCGCGCTCGACCTGACCGATCCGGCCACGCGCCCGGTGCTCGATGCCCTGCTGGGCTGGGCCGACGTGCTGGTGGAGAACTTCCGCACCGGCGTGGCAGAGAAGCTGGGCCTGGGCTTCGCACAGGCGCAGGCGATCAATCCGCGCCTCGTCCACTGCTCGATCTCCGGCTACGGCCGCGACGGCCCGGACGCGGACCGCCCCGGCTACGACTACGTGGTGCAGGCCGAGGCCGGCCTGATGGCGATCACCGGTCCGACCGAGGGCCCGGCCAGCAAGGTCGGGGTGGCCGTGGCCGACCTGTTCGCCGGCCAGAACGCCGCCGTCGCGATCCTCGCCGCCCTGCTGCAGCGCGAACGCACCGGGCGCGGCCAGCGCATCGACGTCTCGCTGTTCGATTCGCAGCTGCAGATGCTGGCCAATGTCGCCTCCAGCGCGCTCTTCAGCGGCGTGGACGCCGCGCGCTACGGC
>JANJTY010000699.1 GCA_024710865.1 Lysobacteraceae bacterium
TGCAGGCACTGCGCCGCGCCGCCGGGCCCCATCTTCACCCACGAGGTCTGGATGTTCGGGATCAGCGGGTGCAGCGCGAGGCGCGCCACGGCGTGCATCAGCACGGCTTCGCGCGCGGTGGGGCCGGAGCGGCTGCGGCCCTTGTGCCACAGCGGCGATTCCATGTGCACGAAGGGCAGCGGCACGAATTCGGTGATCCCGCCGGTGTCGCGCTGGAGTTGGCGCAGTTTGAGCAGGTGGCGCGCCCAGTGGCGGGGCGTATCGACGTGTCCGAACATGATGGTCGACGTCGTCGGTACGCCCGCTTCATGGGCGGCGCGCACGATGGCGAGCCACTCGTCGCTGCCGAGCTTGTCGGGGCAGAGTTGCGCGCGTACCTCGTCGTCGAGCACTTCGGCGGCCGTGCCGGGCAGGCTGCCGAGGCCCGCGTCGCGCAGGCGGCGCAGGAAGGACGCTGGCGACAGGCCGAGCGTGGCGGCGCCATGGCGGATCTCCAGCGGCGAGAAGGCGTGGATGTGCATGTCCGGCACGGCGGCGCGGACAGCCGCGACGATGTCGAGGTAGGACTGGCCGGTGTAGGCAGGGTGGATGCCGCCTTGCAGGCACACTTCCGTGGCACCCCGTGCGCGGGCCTCGAGCGCGCGCTGGCCGACCTCGTCGGCGCTCAGCACGTACGCGGGGCCGCGCAGGGCCTCGGCGCTGCGCCCCTTGGCGAAGGCGCAGAAGCCGCAGCGGTGCTGGCAGATGTTGGTGTAGTTGATGTTGCAGTTGGTGACGAAGGACACGCCCTCGCCGACCGTGGCGGCGCGCAGGCGGTCGGCCGCAGCGATTACGGCCGCGTAGTCGGCGTCGCGCGCTTCGAAGAGCGCGGTGACGGCGTCTTCCGACATGTCATGCCCGGCGCTTGCCCGGTCGATGAGGTCGAGAACGGCTTTGGCCGGGGCGCGCGTGCTGGCGCTGCTGCGGGTCGAGGGCGGTAGCGGTGCTCCGCTGCCGGCGTGCCAGTCGTCGTCGCGCGCGAAGCCGCGTGCATCGACGTGGCGCAGGACGGCGCGCGCGAAGTCCGGGGCTGTCCAGCGGGCCGCCTCGTGCGTGAAGGCGGGGCCCAGCGCGAGGCGTTCGACGAGTTCGCGGCCGGCGGCCTCGGTCGCTTGCCGCAGCGTCACGATCTGCGGCCAGGCGGCTTCGGGGTTCACATGATCGGGCGTGACCGGCGAGACGCCGCCCCAATCGTTGACGCCCGCGCGGATCAGTGCCTCGAGCTCATGCGGGCGCAAGTTGGGCGGCGCCTGGATCGACATTTCCGGGCCGAAGATCAGGCGCGCGATGGCGATCGTCCATTGATGCTCGGCCAGTGTCGGCTCGGGGGCCTTCGCCATGGCGGTCTGCGGTTTGGCGCGGAAGTTCTGGACGATGATTTCCTGCAGGTGGCCGTGGCGCTCGTTAAGATCGCGCAGGGCCAGCAGCGCGTCGATGCGTTCGAGGCGCGTTTCGCCGATGCCGACGAGGATGCCGCTGGTGAAGGCGACGGATTGGGCGCCGGCCGCCTCCAGCGTGGCGAGACGGGCGTCTGGGTGCTTGTCGGGGCAGCGCCAGTGGGGGCCGCCGCGTTCGCCCAGGCGGGTGGCCGTCGATTCCAGCATCAGGCCCATCGAGGCGGCGACGGGGCGCAGCACCGCGATCTCGTCGGCCGACAGCGTGCCGGGATTGAGGTGCGGCAGCAGGCCCGTTTCGTCGAAGATGCGGCGCGCAATGGCCGCCACATACTCTACCGTGCTCGCGAAGCCCAGCGCCGCAAGCTGCTCCCGCGCCGCGGCGTGGCGCAGCTCGGGTTTCTCGCCGAGGGTCAGCAGCGCCTCGCGGCAGCCGGCGTGGGCGCCACTGCGTGCGATGGCGAGCGCTTCGTCGGGGCTGAGATAGGCGTCGTGCGCGCCGCGCGGCGTCTCGGCGAAGGTGCAGTAGCCGCAGCGGTTGCGGCACAGGCGCGTGAGCGGGATGAAGACCTTGCGCGACCAGCCGACCGCCGTGCCGTGCCCGGCGAGCGTCAGGGCTTCGGCCGTCGCGAGGAGCTCGGCGGCGTTGCAGCCGGCCAGGACGGCCGCGCCTGCGGCGTCGAGCCTCAGTCCCGCGCGTACATCGGAGAGGATTCGCTGTGCGCTGTCGGCCATGGCAGAGGGTTCCGGTAGAGGGAGGGGAAGGGGGCAGTCGGGTTGCGGCGGGCGGTGAAGGTGTCGGCGAAGCGGGCGAGGTCGGCGGGCAGATCCACGTCGAAGGCCAGGCCGGAGCGTTCGACCACAGCTGGATCCCGTCCGCAGCGCAGAGACTCGGCAACGTGGCGAGCGAAGCTGTTGGTGCCGAACTGGAAACTGAAATCCGTGCCGGTTGGGAGGTAGATCGCGTTGGTTCCGACGCGCCCCCGATCTGGTGCCAGCGCGAGGCCCGAGTGGCGGCCTTGTCGCACCAGCTCATCGATGTCGTCCGCATGGGCGAGGGGCAGGTCACCGTGCATCACGAGCAGTTCGCGCGCGCCGCGCCGGGCGAGCATCGCGGCGGCCTGTTGCACGGAGCCGTTGAGGCCGAGCCCGGTGTCGGGCAGCAGGGTTACCGCGTGCCGGGTGAGATCAGTGGCCGGCGTGACGATCGCGACATGATCGATAAGCTGCGAATCCTCCAGCGAGTCGAGCACCCGGTCGAGCATCACGCGCACGAGGCGCTGACGCTCGGAGGGGGCGAGGACGCCGGCGAGCCGTCCCTTGCCGAGGGCAGGCAGCTTGATCGGGATCAGGGCCCAGCAGCTCACGGTCGGCCTCCGGAATAAGGTGATTAGCCGGCGTAGGGGGCGAGTACGCCGGTGATGCGGATACCGGCGCCATCCACCGCGTAGTTGCGATTGAGGAAGATGAGGATCGACGTCAGCGCTTCCGCGGCGGCGGAATTCGCCAGCGCGCCGGCGTGCAGCCCGCGCAGGCCGGCGTCGTCGGCGAGTTGGCGGATCGTCTCGCGGGCCTCCTTGTCGTCGCCGAAGACCATCACGTCGCACTCGACCTCGACGTCGGTGGCGAGCTTGTGCGCCGCGACGTTGTGGAAGGCCGACACCACGCGCACGCCGTCGCCGAGCTGCGCCTGCGCACGCAGCGCGGCACAGCCTTCGGGCGGCAGCTGCACGCGCATGACCTTCGGGGGGACGAGTGGCACCGTTGTGTCGACGACGATCTTGCCGGCGACAACCGGGCGGATCTCGTCGAGCACGGCCGCCTGTGATGCGAAGGGCACGGTCACGACGATGATGTCCGCCTGGCTTGCGGCGGCGGCATTGGTGGCGGACGCGATCTCGCGTTGCAGCTCAGCGCCCAGCGCTTCTGCGGCGGCGCGCGCCTTGTCGGCGTCGCGCGAGCCGATCACGACCGTGTGGCCGTGCTTCGCCCAGCGCCGCGCCAGCGCCGCGCCCAGATGTCCCGTGCCGCCGATTACCCCGATGATGGGTCCTGTCCCGTTCGTCATGTTTGAGCCCCTGTTCGATGTGGGGCCAAAGCTATCAGCCGGGGGCTAGCGGCTGCATCGTTCTTTTGAATGATCGGGCGGGCGGGGCGAGATTCAAATTCGGCCACGCCCACGGAGGGAGGCGGCCGGTGCGCGCCAATAGTCTCAACGGATGATGTGCCCTGCGGCGCGCGTGGCGAGAATCGGCGCACCAAGATCCACGAGGCGAGTCACGGAAAAGCCAATGGAAAACGCGCTGTTGTTATCAGACGAGCAGGTCGCACTGCAGGACACCGCGGCCGCCTTCGTCGCCGAATTCGGCAATGCCCGCAAGCCGCCCGAGGAGGATGCCGACCTGTGGCGGCGCATCGCCGAACTGGGTTGGCCGGCGGTGCAGGTGCCGGAGGAATTCGGCGGACTCGGCATGGGGGCGGTCGAACTCGCGCTGCTGATGGAGGAGATGGGACGCCGCCTGATCCGCATGCCCTTCTTCACCAGTGTGGTGCTTGCGCAGACTGCCTTGCTCGAGGCGGGGGACGCGGCCGCCCGCGAACGCTTCCTGCCCGAGCTCGCGAGCGGCGAGACGACGGCGACGCTGATCCTCGCGCCGGGCCTGGCGTGGGCGCCGGAGGCGCTGACAGGCGCATGCCGCCGTGACGGCGCGGGCTGGATCCTGAACGGCGAGGCCGCGCAGGTGCTCGACGACGGTGGTGCGGCGATGGCCTTCGTCGCTGCGCGCACCGAGGACGGTGTAGGCCTGTTCCACGTCCCGGCCGAGGCGGCCGGGGTGGAACGCACGCCGCTCGACGTGTGGGATCTTACCCGGCCGCAATGCCGTTGGCGTTTCGGCGAAGTCCGCTTGCCGGCCGAGGCCCGCGTCGATGCGCCGGGGGCGCTGGACACCGGGCTCGCGCGCACC
>JANJTY010000037.1 GCA_024710865.1 Lysobacteraceae bacterium
TGCCGTCGGCATAGCAGTGGTGCAGGCGCGAGATCAGCGCGCTGCCGCCGTCGTAGCGCTCGACCAGGTGGAACTGCCAGAGCGGCTTGGAGTGGTCGAGCGGGCTGGAGGCGAGCTGGCTGACCAGGTTCTGCAGCTCCTTCTGCCCGGCCTTGCCCGGCAGCGCGGTCAGGCGCACGTGCCAGTCCAGGTCGAAATCGGCGTCGGTTTCCCAGTAGGCGCCGGTGGGCGTGTCGACCGCCTTCTGGCGGAAGCGCTTGTAGGCGAGGAAGCGCTCGCCAATCACCTGCTTGATGCGCGCCAGCTCCAGCGGCTCGGCGAACATGATAACGCCGGTGATCATCATCAGGTTGGTGGGCGACTCCATGCGCAGCCAGGCCGTGTCGACCTTGGACATGGCCTCGCGCTTGCCCTTGCCGTTCTTGCCCAGCATCCCCATCGCGCACCTCCACAAGTCCTGCACGATGGTGAAGCCTGGCCGGTGACCCGTCAACGCGCCAGCCAGCGCCGCGCCATGCGCGCCAGCGAGGGATCGAATCCGGCTTCGTCGGCGATGCGCCGCACCGGCACCCAGGCCAGGTCGTGCGACTCGGGTCCGACGACGAACGTGGCGCCGGGAGGCGCGCGCAGCACGAAACGAAGGTCGTAATGCCAGTGCTCGGGCTCTGCCCCGCGCGCCGGGATGCGGTGGCGGTCGATGTCGAACAGCCCTGGCAGGAGATCGAGTCCGGCGATGCCGGATTCCTCTTCCGCCTCGCGCGCCGCGACCGCGGCGACATCCGCCTCGCCATCGGCATGCCCGCCCGGCTGCAGCCAGCGGTCGAGCTTGCGATGGTGGGTCAGCAGCGCGTTCACGCCGGCGGCATCGACCAGCCAGGCCGAGCCGGTGAAGTGGCCCGGCGGGTGCTGGCGATGGAACACCTCCGGCGCCGAGTGCAGGAAGCGCAGGAACTCGGCCGCTTCGTCGGCCTGCTGCGGATGGCGCCGGGCGTAGTCGTTCAGCGCCCGCGCCAGCACCTCGCGCGCGGCCTCAGCCACCGTGGCCTCCGAGCGGGCCCATGTAGCGGCGGTAGTGGCGCAATTCGGCGACCGAATCGCGGATGTCCGAGAGCGCGGTGTGGGCCGACTCCTTCACCACGCCGGCCGAGACGCCCGGCGCCCAGCGCCGCGCCAGTTCCTTGACCGTGCTGACGTCGAGGTTGCGGTAGTGGAAGAAGCGCTCCAGCTCCGGCATCAGCCGGTAGAGGAAGCGGCGGTCCTGGCAGATCGAGTTGCCGCACATCGGCGACTTGCCCGGCAGTACCCAGGCGCGCAGGAACTGCAGCACGCGTGCCTCGGCCGCGGCCATGTCGATGCCGCTGTCGAGCACGCGCTGCCAGAGCCCGGACTTGCGGTGCTGGTTGCGGTTCCAGTCGTCCATCGCCTCCAGCCGCGCCAGCGGATGCGCGATCGCGAGCTCCGGCCCTTCGGCCAGCAGGGTGAGCTGGCTGTCGGTCACCAGCACCGCGATCTCGATGATCGAATCGGTGTCCGGATCGAGCCCGGTCATTTCGAGGTCGATCCAGATCAGGTTGTCGGCGCTGGGCTGCGGGTGCGGTGAACTCATGGACGGGACGGGTCGGGCGACGGGGCGCAAAGCCTAGCAGGCCGGCGCCGGGAGGACGCGCCGCCGGAACCGCGGCGGTCCGGCGCGGCGGCCACGAGTGGACCGCCGCGCCGGGGCTGTTGCTCAGCGTCCGGTGGTGACGCTCCAGGTGTCCGACACGCCGCCGATCTCCAGGCGCGTGCTGACCGTCGTGTAGGAGCGGTTGGAGGCCGTGAGGCGCAGACGCACGCTGTCGCCCGGCGACAGCTTGCCGGCGCTGGTGCTCCAGGGTCCGCCGTTGATCGAGTAGGCGCCACCGCCGCCCGCGATCGACACCGGCGTCGCGTCGTTGATGCCGATCACCGTGATCGTGTTGGAGTAGACGATGTCGCGTCGGCTGACGCCGCTGCGGTCGACGAAGGCGAAGGCATCGGGCGTCACGTCGCGCGCTTCGGTGAGGCTGACGAAGTCGGCTGCGATGCCGCCGATGTCCAGGGTGCTCCGCGTCTCGCCCGCGAAACCCGCCGCGCTGGTGTGACGCACCCGCACGCGCTGCCCGGGGCCCACGCTGCCGGCCGCGGCGGTGTAGGCCGCGCCATCGATGCTGTATTCGCCATTCTGGATGCCGATCGGCGCAGCGCCGTTGATGCCCTGCACGAGGATCTCGCCGGATTCCACGCTGGCCCCGCGCGCCACGCCCTCGGCCGGCGCAAACGCGAACGGCTCCGGGACGAGGTCTTCGGCCTCGGTGACCGAGACGAACTCGGCGCTGGCGTCGCCCGCCCACACGGTGGTCTCGGTGGCCGTCGCGAACGTCGCCGCAGCCGTGTGCCTCACGCGCAGGACGTCGCCCGGCTGGGCCTCGGCCCAGTCCGAGGTGAACGCAGCGCCATTCAGGCTGAACTCGCCGCCGCTGACCGTGACGACGACCGGGGTGTCGAATCCGCCCAGCGTCACCGGCGCCGACACCTGCACGCTGCCCGGCGTCACGTCGCTGCGCGGATCGAAGGCGAACGCGTCGGGACTGGCGTCGATGATGCGCAGTGCGATCTCGGCCGCGTTGTCGAGCGGCTGCGCATCGTGCTGGTCCGACACCAGCGTCACCAGGACGGGCTGCGGGCCCGGTACGGGACCGGCCTCGACCTGCAGCCGCAGCGGCATGACCTCGCCGGGCGGCAGCACGCCGCGGTAGCGGCAGCGCATCGGATCGGCCGCGTCGCAGTCCCAGCTCGTCGCGTCGACGTCGACCAGGACCAGGCCCGAAGGCAGGTCGACTTCGATCGCCACGCCCGTCGCCACGCCGGCGCCCTGCGCGAAGCTGGGCGGCGGATCGAGCGGCCGGTTGATCGCGTGCAGGTGCAGGTCGGTGCGCTGTCCGGCCGAGAGATCCGTCGTCCAGGCGAAGGCATCCAGGCCGAGGTCAAGCGGATGCTGGCTGCGGAAACGGCGACGCACGGCCTCGACGCTGCCGTCCTCCCGGATCCGCGTCCAGGCCACGCTGAGGTCGCCGTCGGCATCCAGCGCCAGCCGCGGCAGGAGGTGCTGGTCCATGTCGCCGGGCTGGACTTCGAAGCTTTCCCCCGCTTCGCCATGGGCGAGGAAGCGCGTGGCCTGCAGGCCCAACGGACCTTCCGGAATCTCGCGCTTCCCCCACAGGATCACGAAGCCGCCGTCGGCATCGGCCGCGACCTGCGGCGCCACGTTGCCGTCGGCCGTCGGCATCAGGCCCGAGACCGCGAAGGCCTCGCCGAGCGGGAACAGCTGCGCGTCGAACCGGCGCGCCAGGATCCGGCTCCACGCCCCGTCCCCGCTGTAGGCGGTCAGTTCGCGCCAGGCCACCACGACACCGCCGTCGGGCAGCATGGCCAGGGCCGGATACTCGTGCAGGATGCTCGTTCCCTCGCCATGCGACTGCAGCGCCACCGCGACCGGCGCTCCGAGCTGGCCGGTCCGGTCCAGGCTGCGCAGGTAGAGGCTGCCGGGGACCGCGACGGGCGAGAACGCCACGTCGGTCCAGGCCACCACGGCCTCGCCCTGGTAGCCGTGGCGGGACATGGCGACCGCGGCCGGGGTATAGGCCTGGCTGCCGCCGAGGTCGATGCGCAGCTCATCGCCCTGCGGCCACATCGCATGGTCGAAGTAGCGTGCGCGCACGGCGTGCCCGCCGGCCTCGACGCTGGTCCACAGCACGAGGAAATCGGTGCCATGCGAGTTGGTCGCGACCGCGGGAAACCAGTACTGCTCCGCCGCCGTCGCGTCGACCCGCACCGCCTCGCTGCGCGGGGTGCCATCCGCACCCATGTGCCGGACGAAGACGCCCGGTTGCGCGCCGGGATCGGCGGCGGAGACGGTCCAGGCCGCGGCGTAGTAGCCATAGCTGCTCATCGCCAGGGCCGGGTACTGGATGCCCTCGCCCTCGACCACGGCAACCGCCGTCGGCCAGCTCCAGGGTCCCAGCCAGCTCGGTGCGTAATCCATCCGGCCGAACAGGACCGGACTTCCCGCCTCGGCCGAAAGGTACAGGTCCAGGCGGCGACCCTCGGGGGTGAGGGCCACGCTGCCGTAGGCGGTCATGCCGGCCGCAGCGGGCGTCATCGGCTCAGCCGGGCCAATGGCCTCCAGCGCGAGTGCGGGCAATGGAAGGAACGCGGCCAGCAGGGCCAGGAAGAGCGGCGTGCGGCGCGAAGCGGATGCAGGCATGGTGGACGGCTCCGGGGAGGGGCGGAAGGTCGAGGGGAGTTCAGGCAGGAACGGGGCCGCCCCCGCAGGCGCAGGCGCGGGTCGGAAACGGCAAGGAAAGGAGACGCGTGGCGATCGGGTTCACGTCCGCTGTGTACCGGTGAGTGATGGGAAGCGCCGGCGGTCTTCTGTGCGCCGGGTCACGGTTTTGCGCCCACCGGGCCACGATAGCGGGGACGTGAAATCCGCGTCAACGACCGACCCGGGGGCGGCGTCCCGTGGCCCGGCGGCGGGCGCGCCGAGCGGTCAGGACCGAACAGAGTCGATGCCCCCGACGCGCTGTCCGGGATGGCTGCTGGCGGCGGGAGCAGGACGCGATCGGTCATCAGTAGCACGGCGCAGCGGCAGGACCTGACTAGATCACTCGCGATCCGGCGGGATTTCGTGTCAGCCGCGCCGCGCTTGAGCTCCGTGACCTGTGCGCCGGCCCCGGCAGCCTTGCCAGCACCCGCCTCCGCCTCCACCATTACGGCCCCTCTTCGCGAAGGAT
>JANJTY010000071.1 GCA_024710865.1 Lysobacteraceae bacterium
GTAGGCATCGTCCACGCCGAGCGCCTCGCCCGCGCCCTCCGGCCCCAGGCGCGGCCCGTCCCAGGCCTCGCGCACCGGATCGCGCTCGCGGCAGAACAGCACCACTTCGCCGTGCGCGCGCCCCGGCACCAGCACCAGCACGGCCTCGGGCTCGGGGAAGCCGGTCAGGTAGAGGAAGTCGCTGTCCTGGCGGTAGGGGAAATGCGTGTCGCCGTTGCGCAGGCGCTGCGCCGCGGCGGGCAGGATCAGGATGGATTCCTCGCCGGCCTCGCGCATCAGCTGGCGGCGACGGCGGACGTACTCGGTGCGCTTGATCGGGGCAGGCGTGGGCATCGTCAGTGCAGCGTGCCAGGCTCGCGGGGCTCCATGTGGCAGTCGCCGTAGAGCAGCATGGCCGCCACGCGCACGAACTCGGCAATCTCTGTCAGCGCGCCCTCGTCCGCCTCGGGCTCGTCGTAGCTCAGCTGCGATGCGGCGATGCGGGACAGGTCGTCGAGCGCCTCCGCCGCCTCGGCGCTCAAGGGCGCCTGGGCGCCGGTGGCGAGACCGAAACCGCCGAGGAAACCCCGGCACCAGGCCAGCAGGGACTCGGCGCGCTCGTCCACCGGGGCTTCGTCCTCGGGCAGCAGCAGCGCAAAGCCCATGCCCGGATCGCCCAGTTGGTCCTGGCTGGCGCGGAACAGGCGATCGAGCGCGGCATCGGCCACCGGCACGACGCCGTCATCGGATTCGACCGCCAGGCGCGTGAGCCAGTCGCGCCGGCCGGCTAGGCCGCCGCCGCAGAGGTAACCGCAGAGCGCGCCGTGCAGTTCGGAGGCGTCGACGCCGAGCTGGAGGGACTCGGCCTCGCGCGCGACCTCGGCATGCAGGGGCAGTTCGGGCGCAGGGCTTGGACTGGACATGGCGGGATTCTACCCCGAGGGCGGCGCCGCCCCGCGCGGCGGCGGCTTGTAGCCGCGCGCCGCACGCCCCTACACTCGAATCCGGGGTTGGACCCGATTGGAAACGCCGCATGTCGCGCAGCCCGGCGCACACCTTGCGCGCCGCGATCCGGAGCCGGCTGATCCAGGGCCTGTTTCTCGCGTTCGCGCTCTGTCTGGCTCTGCCCCTGCACGGGGCGGAACGCGCGTTCTATTTCCAGGGCCCGGGTCCGGATCTCGCCCTCGCGCAGAACACGGTCAACGACCTGCACCAGGATCCCGAAGGTTTCGTCTGGATCGCCACGCAGGGTGGGCTGCACCGCTTCGACGGCTACCGCTTCAGCCTTTTCGAGCATCGCCCCGGCGATCCCGACAGCCTGCCGGACAGTTTCGTCAACGCCGTCGCGAGCGATGCCGAGCGGCTCTACGTCGGCACCAACACGCGCTGGGTCGCCGCGCTCGATCGGCGCAGCGGCCACATCCGCCGCTACCTCGACGACCGCGATGTCAGCACCAATGCGCGCCAGCACAGCGTGCAGTCCCTGCTCCCGGTGGCCGGGCAAGGCGTCTGGGTCGGCACCGGCGCCGGGGTCGAGCTGCTCGATCCGGCCACGGGCGAGCGGCGCGAGCGCTACCGCTTCGGTGCCGACGCCGGGCTCAGTCCGGTCGCCGTGGCGCTGGCGCAGGCGCTGGACGGCGCGGTGCTGGCCGCGACCAGCGAAGGCCTGCTGCGCTTCGTTGGCGACGCGCAGCCGACCCGCATCGAGCTGCCCGCGGCGGCCACTGCACTGCTGGTGGACCGCAGCGGGCGGGTCTGGGTCGGAACCGCGACCGGACTGCTGCAGGTGGCGCCGGACGGATCGCTGCGCGCGGCCTGGCCTGCCGCGGGCGAGGCCGGTGCCCGCGTGCTGGCGCTGGCGCAGGATCCGGACGGACGCCTGTGGGTGTCGCTGGCGGCCCAGGGCCTGCTCCGGCTGGATCCCGACAGCGGCGAGCAGCTGCGCATCGAACACCGGCCGGAGCTTCCGGCCAGCCTGCCCGAGCCCTCGCTGCGCAGCCTGATGATCGATGCCTCGGGCCTGCTCTGGCTCGGCGGCGAGGTCAAGGGCATCGCCACGGTGCGCCCGGAGGGGGCAGGCTTCCGCTACATCGTCGACCTGGGCGCCGGCCGCGAACAGATCGCCAGCAACAACATCCGCGTCATCCACGAGGATGCCGACGGCGATCTCTGGCTCGGCACCGAAGGCGCCGGACTCAAGCGCTACCGCCGCCAGGAGCGCCGATTCGAGGACCACGCCCGCGTGCTGGCCCGCGCCGCCGGTCTGGAACGCTCCGACCCGGAGTTCCGCGTGCGCGGGATCGTGCCCGGCGAGGCCGGGCGGCTCTGGATCGCCAGCAACCGCGGCCTGTTCGACCTCGATCCGGTCGGTCCAACGGCGCGCCAGGTTCCGGTCGGGCTGCAGGCGCCGGGCAGCGCCGCGGTCATCGACCTGCGCACCCTGCTGCGCGCGCGCGATGGCAGCGTCTGGATAGGCACCTATGCCTCCGGCCTGCTGCACCACGAACCGCGCAGCGGTCGCTGGCGCCATTTCCGGCACCGTCGCGAAGACGCGAACTCGCTTTCGCACGACATGGTGATGGCCCTGCACGAAGACCGCCGCGGCCGGATCTGGGTCGGAACGCTCGAGGGGCTCAACCGCCTGGATCCCGCCACCGGCGCGGTACAGCGCCTGCTGCACCACCCCGAGCAGCCCGATTCGATCTCCGGCAACCTGGTGCGGGCCTTCCTCGAAGGCGCGGACGGTACGCTCTGGATCGGCACCCACAGCGGGCTCAACCGCCTGATCGAGGCGGGCGACGACCGCTTCGCCTTCGAACGCATCACGCCGGCCGACGGACTGCCCAACGCGACCATCTACGGCCTGCTGCAGGACGCCAGCGGCAAGCTCTGGCTGTCGAGCAACCGCGGCATCGCCTGCTTCGATCCGGCCACGCGCCGGGTGCGCGCCTTCGGCCTGCGTCATGGCCTGCAGGACCTCGAGTTCAATGGCGGGGCGCAGGCGCGGCTGTCGAGCGGCGAACTCGCGTTCGGTGGCCTGCGCGGCTTCAATCTGTTCCGCCCCGAAGCGCTGGAGACCAGCCGCTTCGCGCCGCCGGTGGTGCTGACCGGGGTTCAGGTCGGGTCCCGCGCCGCCGCCGCACTGCCGGCACCCGGCGAGGGGCTCGAGGTGGACCACGGCGACCGCCTGCTGCGCTTCACCTTCGCCGCGCTCGACTACGTGGCGCCACCCGACAACCGCTTCGCCTACCGCCTGGAAGGCTTCGACGCCGACTGGATCGATGCCGGTTCGCGCGCAGAGGCCACGTATACGAATCTCGCACCCGGGCATTACCGCCTGCGCGTGCGGGGCAGCAACCACGACGGGGTGTTCAGTCCGCACGAGCTCGAACTGCCGCTGCAGGTGCATGCCCCCTGGTGGTGGACCGGCTGGGCGCGCGTCGCCTACGTCGCGGCGGCCCTCGCCGCGCTGCTGGTGCTGGTGCAGCTGCAGCGACGCAAGCGCGCGTCCGAGCGCCGCCTCCTGGCCGAGATCCGCGAGCGCGAGGACCGGCTGAAGCTGGCGCTTTGGGGCTCGGGCGACGAGTTCTGGGACTGGAACGTGCAGGACAACACCCTGTACCGCATCGGCGCCGACCAGCTGCTCGGCTTCCACCAGGAACACTCGGTCTCGACCGAGGAATGGCGCACCCGCGGCGTGCATCCGGAGGACCTGCCGCGCGTGCAGCGCATCCTGCAGCAGCACATCATCGGCGCCACCGAGCACTTCGAGTCCGAGCACCGCATGCGCAACGCCGCCGGCGACTGGATCTGGGTGCGTTCGCGCGGCCGCGTGGTCTCGCGCGATGCCGACGGCAACCCGCTGCGCATCGCCGGTACCGCGCGCGACATCACCGCCAGCCGCGATGCCGACCACGAGCGCCGCATCGCGCTGGAGGTGCTGGCCAGCATGAGCGAGGCGGTCGCCGTGATCGACCTCGACTTCCGCTTCGTGTCGGTCAACCCGGCCTTCTGCCGCATGACCGGCTACGACGCCGACGAGGCGATCGGCCTGGACAGCAGCGTGCTCGACAGCAGCCAGCACAGCGCCGAGTTCTACCGTCAGGTGCGCCAGACCCTGCTCGACGCCGGGCACTGGCAGGGCGAGATGTGGCAGAAGCGCAAGGACGGCGAGGAGTTCCTCGGCTGGATCGAGCTGTCCGAGGTGCGCGACGCCAGCGGCGCGCGCTCGCGCTTCGTCGCGGTGGTCACCGACGTGACCGACAAGAAGCGCGCCGAGCAGGAACTGCGCTACCTGGCCAACTACGACACCCTGACCGGACTGCCCAACCGCACCCTGCTGTCCGAACGCCTGGCGCGCGCGGTGGTGCGGGCGCGGCGACTGGATGCGCGCGTCGCGGTGCTGTTCCTCGACCTCGACCGCTTCAAGGACGTCAACGACTCGATGGGCCATGCCGCCGGCGACCGTATCCTCAAGGCCGCGGCGGCACGCCTGCTGTCCACGGTGCGCGAAACCGACACCGTCGCGCGACTCGGCGGCGACGAGTTCACGGTGGTGCTGGAGGAGGTGTCCGGCGTGGCCGAGGCCGAGCGCATCGCGCAGAAGGTGATCGAGGCCTTCAAGGCGCCACTCGACCTCGATGGCCGCAGCGACGTTTCGATCTCGCCCTCGATCGGCATCAGCCTTTACCCCGACCACGGCCTCGTGCCGACCGACCTGCTCAAGTTCGCCGATACGGCGATGTACCAAGCCAAGGACCGCGGGCGGAACACCTACCAGGTCTACACCGAGGCGATGGACGCCGAAGCGCGCCGCCGCGCCACCCTGTCCGCGGCTCTGCGCAAGGCGCTCGACCGCGGCGAGTTCCACCTCGTGTTCCAGCCGCGCCTGTCCCTGCTCGAAGGCCGGATCACCGGGGTCGAGGCCCTGCTGCGCTGGTACAGCGCGGAACTGGGCGAGGTCCCGCCCTCGACCTTCATCCCCCTGGCGGAGGAGAGCGGCCTGATCCTGCCCATTGGCGAATGGGTGCTGCGCGAGGCCTGCTACACCCTGCAGCGCTGGCGCCGCCAGGGCCTGGAGGACGTCTGCATGGCGGTCAACGTCTCGGTCCTGCAGCTGCTGCGCTCCGACCTGCCGGCGCAGATACGCGCGCTGGTGGCCGAGATCGGCGTGCCGGCCGAGCGGATCGAGCTGGAGGTCACGGAAAGCATGGTCATGGCGAACGCCGAGCAGACCATCTCGGTGCTGCGCGAGCTGAAGCGCACGGGCGTGAGCCTGGCGATCGACGACTTCGGCACCGGCTATTCGTCGCTGGTCTACCTCAAGCGCCTGCCGATCGACACCCTCAAGGTCGACAAGGAGTTCATCGGCGACCTCACCACCGACCCGGACGACGAGGCCATCACTGCAACCATCATCACCATGGCGCACTCGCTCGGCCTGAATGTCGTGGCGGAAGGCGTCGAACTGCCGGAACAGCTCTACTACCTGCGCGAGCAGGGCTGCGACGAGATCCAGGGCCACTGGCTGGCGCGGCCGATGGAACAGCACCGCTGCATGGTCTTCATCCGCGATTACCGCTTCGAAGCCGGCACAGGCGCGCCGGGCGCGCTCGATTGACCGGGCCCGGCCGCGCGCCTATCGTGGTGCGGTGGACCCGAACGATTCCCTCAGCGAACTGCGCGCCCTCTCCAGCCGGGTCGAACGGCTGGCCGAACTCGCGCGCCGCCTCGCGGAAGAAAACCGCAGCCTGCGCCAGAGCCAGGAACAGCTGGTGCAGGAACGCGCGGCCCTGCTGAACAAGAACGAGCAGGCGCGCTCGCGGGTCGAGGCCATGATCCACCGCCTGAAGTCGCTGGAGCAGAACGCGTGAGCGACCCGGTGGCGGTGCGCATCCTGGAGCGCGAGTACCTGGTGGCCTGCCCGCCGGACGAGCGCACCGCCCTGCTCGCGGCGGCGCAGCTGCTCGATTCGCGCATGCGCGAGGTGCGCGGCAGCAACCGCATGGCCTCGGTTGACCGCATCGCCGTGCTGGCCGCGCTCAACCTCGCCGCGGAGTTCCTCAAGCTCAAGCATGACGCCGGCGAACGCGACCGCGAGCTGGGCCGCACCCTGGGCGAACTGAACCGCCGCCTCGACGGCCTGCTCGACGTCACCGCGCCGCGCTGAAAAGCGCTGCCTGTTTAACACCGCCAACACACCGGCTTGCTAGACTGCAAGCGTCCTCTGCCGTGCCCGACCGCGTACGCCTACATTTGCCTTGACCCTATAGAACGACCCCGGGAGCGCAGTGCCGACGCCGGTGTGCATGTCCGTCACGTGCGGAAAGCCTGAAGGCGCGGCGAGCCCTCCCACCTGATCCCCGGGATCAAGGTCGTTTGCGTACGCATCGGCATGGCGGAGGCATCTTCTCCCTTCCCGCAGACCTGAGCCGATGTCCGGCCCCTTCGCCCCGACCGACGCCAGGACCGGGCTGCGCAGCGAACTGCGCGCGCGCCGCCGCGCCATTCCCGCCGCCGAACGCATTGGCGCCGCGCTGTCCGCGGCGCGCCAGCTCGAACGACTTCCCGGTTTCGCACCTGGCTGGCGCCTCGCCGGCTACTGGGCCGTCGGCGGCGAACTGCCCCTGCTCGGCCTGTTCGGCGGCGCGGCGCCGCTGCGCTACCACCTGCCCTGCCTGCACGCCGATGGCGTGCTGCGCTTCGCACCCTGGAAGCCGGGCGATGCGGTCGTCGCCAACTCGCATGGCATTCCCGAGCCCGAGGTGGCGGAGGCCGAGCGCCTTGCCCCGGATGCGCTCGACCTGGTGCTGGTGCCCCTGCTCGGCTTCACCCGCGACGGCCATCGCCTCGGCCAGGGCGGCGGCTGGTACGACCGCAGCTTCGCCTTCCTGCGCGGACAGCCGCGACCAACGCGACCGCTGCTGGTGGGCATGGCCTATGCGCTGCAGGAAGTGGCGGACTTCGATCCGGAGCCGTGGGACGTGCCGCTCGACTATGTCGCGACCGAACGCGAGTTGATACCCTGCGCCGCCGCGATGACGCCTCCCGCCGACGCCCGATGAACTACTGGCTGATGAAGTCCGAGCCCGAGGAGTTCTCGATCGCCGACCTCGAACGGGTCGGGACCGAACCCTGGAGCGGGGTGCGCAACTACCAGGCGCGCAACTACATGCGCGACGGCATGAAGCTCGGCGACGGCATCCTGTTCTACCACTCCAACTGCAGCCCGCCCGGCGTGGTCGGCATCGCGCGCGTGGCGAGCGCGGCCTATCCGGATCCGACCCAGTTCGACCCGCACAGCGACTACTTCGACCCGCGCAGCCCGGCCGACGCGCCGCGCTGGCTGCTGGTCGACGTCGGCTTCGAGCGCGCCCTGCGCCGCACCATCACGCTCGACGACTTGCGCGCCCAAGCGGCAACGCTCGGCGACTTTCCCCTGCTCGCGCGCGGCAACCGGCTCTCGGTGCTGCCGGTGACGGCCAAGCAGTGGAAGCACATCCTCTCGCTCGAATGACGTCCTGCCAGGAACCGCCCGCATGAGTGCCGATGCCGCCAAACGCCGCGCCGCCGAGAAGGCGATCGAGTTCGTCGAACCGGGCAGCATCGTCGGCGTCGGCACCGGCTCCACCGTCGCCTTCTTCATCGAGGCGCTCGGGCGCATGAAGCACGACATCGAAGGCGCCGTCTCCAGCTCCGAGCGCAGCACCGCCCAACTGCGCGAACTCGGCATTCCGGTGCTCGACCTCAACGCCGCGCCCGAGGTGCCGGTCTACGTCGACGGCGCGGACGAGTGCGATCCGCACCGGCGCCTGATCAAGGGCGGCGGCGCCGCGCTGACGCGCGAGAAGATCATCGCCGCGGTGGCGCGCCGCTTCGTCTGCATCATCGATCCGAGCAAGCGGGTCGAGGTGCTCGGCCGCTTCCCGCTGCCGGTGGAAGTGATCCCGATGGCGCGCAGCCACGTGGCGCGCAAGCTGCGCGCGCTGGGCGGCAGCCCGGTCTGGCGCGAGGGCGTCACCACCGACAACGGCAACTGGATCCTCGACCTGCACGGCCTGCGCATCGTCGACCCGGTCGGGCTGGAACGCGAGATCAACCAGATCGTCGGAGTCGTCACCGTGGGCCTGTTCGCCGCGCGCGGCGCCGACGTGGTGATCTGCGGCGACGAGATCCTGCGCTGAGCCGGGCTCAGGCGCCGGCCTGGCGCTCCATCTGCCGCAGCATGCCGGTGATGCCGCCCTGCAGGGCGTACACGCTGAAGCCGAGGCGGGTGAGGATGAAGGCCGCTGCCGCGGCGCGCTCGCCGGTGTTGTCGTAGACGATGTACTTGCCGTCGCGCGGGTAACCCTCCTTGAAGGCCTCGCGCAGGCGGTACAGCGGAACGTTGACCGAACCCTTGATCGCGCGCTGCTCGTGCTCGGCCGGCAGACGCACGTCGATGATGGTCGCGCCCTGGCGCGCCATGATCGAGGCCTGCCCAGGCGTCAGCCATTCCACCACCGGCGGCTTCAGCACCTCCTCGAAGGACTTGCGCCCAAGCCGCATCAGGCGCCCGTCCTGCGACATCGTGACCGTGGCGTTGCGTGCGGTGTTGGCCAGCAGCGCGTCCTCGCCGAAGCAATCGCCCTGGCGCAGGTAGGCCACGGTCGATTCGGTGCCGTCAAGGTACTTGGTGACCTGCGCGGAGCCGTCCTTGATGACGTAGAAGTAGTCGGCCTCCTGGCCCTCGCGCACGATCACATCACCCGCCTTGACGTGGATCTCCTCGAAGCGGCGGAACATGCGCTCGATGTTGCCGGTCGGCAGCTTGTGGAAGGCGCGGCTCTGCAGCAGGCGGAACACCCAGCGGTTGCCCTCGGGCGAGGGATCGAAGTGCTGGAAGTTCTCGCCGCGGGTGAGCTGGTCCCAGGTGATGATCTTCTCCAGGAAGCGGCGCTCGAAGCGCACCACCCGGGCCGCGCGCGAACCCACCGTGGCGGTGAAGCGGCGCGGCTGCGAATCGCCGATCGGATAGCGCCCCTGCAGCGACTGCGCGCTGGTGTTCTTGACCCGGCCATCGGTGTAGGTGCCGTTGACCTCGCCCTCCAGCAGGTAGAGCGTCTGCTCGTCGACATCGCCCTCGCGGAACAGGGTCTCGCCCTTGCCGTACTCCACCAGCACCGCCTCCTCGGCGAGCTGCGCGAGGGTCTCGGCGCGCAGGTTTTCCAGCGGGTAGAGCTTGGCGAGATCGGACGATGCGACCGGCATGGCAGGGATTCCCCGTGGCGATGCGGCAGTTTAGCCGCCGCACCGCGGGGGGCAAGCCCGGCGCGGGCGGGTGCCTCGACGTTCTGTACCGATGTGCCGGTGGACTTGCGCCCGGGCCCATGACCCTCGGAGCAGCTACTCCATCCTCGGTCCGGCCGAGAACAGCGCGCGACAAACCGCATCGCCCGGCATTGCCCCGATTCCGCAAAGGCTGCTAGGGTTCGGGCTCCGGGGGGGTTCACCTTACTTCATGGAATGGAGCACCCGATGAGCCCCAGCGTTGTCACGCGTCACTCGCTTTGCGTTTTGCCTGCGGCACTGCTGGCATCGATCTCGTCCGTCAGCGCTCAATCCCTGCCCCCCCCCCGCCGCGCCCGAGGCTGAAGGTCGCATCGTGGTGGCCAGGGAGCGCGGCGCGCCACCGCTGAATGAGCGATTCCCCGAGCAGGCCGCGTTGCTGGCCCGCCGGGTGGGCGAGTCACGCGGCGTCCTGCGGCTCGTCGTCGGGCTCGACAGCGGCATCGATGCTGACAGGGCGCTCGGGCTGGGACCGAACTGGGAAGAACTCTACGCAACGGCAGCCGATGCCGTCGCCGAGGAGTTCCTCGAACGTCATGCGCAGTTTCTGCGCCCGACTGACGGCGCCTCCGTCCAGCGCATCGAGGACATGCCTTACCTCGTCGTCCGGGCCAGCGATGCAGCGGTGCATGCCTTCCTGGCCGACGACGCTGTGCTAAGCCTCAACTCCGAGAGCGGAGGTGAGGCCATGCTCAACGAAGCGACGCAGCGCATCGGTGCAACCGTCGCACACGGCCAGGGCTTCACGGGTAACGGCTATGCCATCGCGGTGATCGACCAGGGCGTCGACACCAGCCATGCCATGTTCTCGGGTCGTCTGATCGGCGAAGCCTGTTTCTCCACCAGCTATCCCGGCGTTGGCACGCTGTGCTCAGGCGGAGCGACATGGGGATCGACTGCCGCGGGCAGCGGGGGGCAGTGCGTCACGCCGGCCACGCTACCCAATCCCCTTGGCAGCGGGACCATCGCCACTCCCGGCAGCGTGCTGTGCGACGATTTTCACGGAAGTCACGTCAGCGCCATCGCGATGGGAGCGATGCAGCAGCCCAAGTTGCCTGTCCCGAGCCCGCTCATGGGCGTCGCACACCAGGCCTCATTGGTGGCGATCAATGCCACGTCGCTGGTCCACCAATCCCATCCAAATTGTCGTCCAGGCGTGGGCTACTGCCGACTGTTTCTGGAGGGTGACGTAGCCGCAGCACTAAATCAGGTCAGGGCCTGGCGGGCGAGCAAGAACATCGCCGCGGTGAACATGAGTTTCGGCCTCAGCAATGTGTCCAGTGATTGGTCAGGCACAAGTTGTGATGCGCACTGGCCAGTGCTACGCGACGCCGTTGCTCTGCTCGAACAGTCTGGAGTGGTAGCAGTAGCAGCGGCTGGCAACTACGGCGGCGCCTCCGATTTTGCGCTGAAGATTGCGCCTCCCGCCTGTCTGTCGAAAGTCGGGGGCGTGAGTTCAACCTTCAAGTCCAGCGATGCGCTCATCCATCAGTCTGACGGCCCACCCTTGACGCGCCAGTCGGCCCGGCCAAACTATGCCGGCAATCTCAGTTTCTTGGCGCCCGGCGGACAAGCGCGCTGGTACACGACTCCAGTCGATGCCTGCGTCGAATTCACCCACTACGACGGGATCTGGTCGGCTTGGCCGGACCCGGCCTGCGGCTACGTGCGCTTGCCAGGCACGTCGATGGCCGCACCACACGTGGCCGGTGCGGTCGCCGTGCTGCGTTCTCGCTTCCCTTCAGCCACAGCGACCGGAATTCAGGCGCAGCTTCGCCGAACCGGGGTGCCTATTGACCTGTCGATTTATGCGCCCGTTGTGGTGCCGCGCATCAACCTTGCCGCCGCGATCAAGCCGCCTCCCGCGCCGTCCGGTGCGCCTGCTACGCCTGTCGCCATCCGAGCCTGCTGGGGCTTGTATGAAGTGAGCTGGAGCGCGGTGTCGGGCCCGGTAAGCGAGTATCAGCTTGAGGTGAGCAACGGCAGCAGTTCCTGGCTCGGCTATGTCGGACCGGGCCAGACCGCCTGGATTCAGTCGCCGGCGACGGTTCGGGCGCGCGCCTGCAATGCGGTCAGCTGTGGGTCGTGGAGCGCCTCGCGGCAGCTTGTTTCCTTCTCTGGCTGTCCATGAGGAGAGCACCGATGTCACGCCGAGGCTCTTTGCTTCTCATGCTCGCGCTGCCCGCCCAAGCTGCGCTGGCGCAGATCGATCACGACGCCCAGGCCTTGCTCGTGGTCGAGGCGGAAGATCTCCGCGCAGATCCGCAGGCGAGCTTCGCGTCTGCGCCGGTGTCCTACTTCCTGCACAGGGGAGAGTTTGATCTCTTCACACTGGGCGACCTGGCGGTCGGAAACATGCGCTCGTTCGTCAACGAGGGCTCGCCGGTGGAGTTTGCGTTGATGCAAGACCTACAGCTGCTGCAGCCGACTGGGCGAATGAACTCCGTGATCATGTTCGACAACCATCGGTTGGACGGAAGCAACGCCTGGATCGGAGGCTCGTTGTCCAGCTACTTCGTAGACCGGACCGAACACAGCCACCTCAGTTATGTGATGAAGGTTCATCCCAGCAACGATGCGTTCGTTGGAAACGACGAGCCGCGACGCCACCGGCTATTCGACGAGGCTGGCCGATTTGTGGGACCCGTGGTGATCGATGTCCTCGGCGACGATGTGCTGGACGGCGGTACGCGTGAGAATGACGAGACTGACCTGCTGCTGCTGGACCGTTGGCTCGATGAACTGGACCCGGAACTGGGTGTGCGCACGGAAGAGCCCATCGCCAGGCATCCCGGCTTCAACGGCTCCTTCCGCAACCCCGGCGGCGAACCGCAGCGCATCCTGGGCGGCAGCGCCACGTTCGGGCCGGCGCACAACCCGATCGTGTTCGATTATGACGAGGAGGCGGCCGACTTCAGCCGGCCCGGTTTCCGCATCATGCGCCTGCGCGTCACCTCTGGCCTGCACTGGGGCTACAACGGCACCTACTACGACCCGCAGCGCAGCGGCGAGGGCGTCACCTTCGAGGTCTCGGGCGAGGATTCGCGCACCCTGACCATGGTCTGGTACACCTACGACCCAGCCGGTTCCGGCGAGCCGCTCTACCTGTTCGGGGCCGGGCGCGTCGTGGTGAACGCCGCCGAGATCGACCTGTACCGCAGCCGCGGCGGCCGCCTCGCTTCGTTCGGCAACCCCGCCGACGTGGAGGCCGAACCCTGGGGCCGGGTGCGGGTCGCCTTTGGCGAGCAGTGCCGTTTCGGCGCGATGGAGGTTCTGCCGAACGACCCGGAAACTGCCGCCTTGCCCGAGTTGCAGGACCTGTACTACTTCCTCCGACTGACGCCGCTGACGGCCGACCAGCAGCGCGTCTGCGGTCACGTGGTGATTCCGGAGGCGCCTTTCGGCGACACCAAGCTTCTCGAGGTCGGTCCAGGCGCGCGGCCGTACTGGTTCGATGCGGTGGAGGTCCACTGAGATGCGCAGCCCTCGCCACCCCTCCGCCCCGATGCGAGTCGCGGCGGAGGGTCGCTGAGCGCCGCTGCGGGTCGGCGCTCAGTTTGCGCCGGGCCCCGGCAGGCTGCGGAAGTAGCGGAACATCGCGCCAAGCTCGGCATCGGTCATGCGCTTGAAGGCGGCGTAGGGCATGAGCGGGTGCACCTCGCTGCCGTCGGGGCGCTTGCCTTCGCGCATCAGGTGCAGGAAGTCGGCCTCGCGCCAGCCGGGCATGGCGGTCAGATCCGAGGCCGGCGGAAACTCGGGCGGCGTGCCGGCGACCTTGCCGCCCCGGAACGTCTCGCCGTGACAGCCGATGCAGGTGCGCGCGGCGTAGGCGCCGACAGCGAGCGCATCGTCCGCTGCGGGTTCGGTGCGCGAACGCGGGCGGTGGTCGATGTGCTCGGCCTCGATCACCGGCAGCTGGCCGAGCGCATAGAGCACACGACCCGGCAGGTGCACGGCGGTCGTACCGGGGTCGTTGGAATCGGCCGGCAGCCGGGCCAGGTAGGCGGCGAGGGCCGCGGTGTCGGCATCGCCCAGTTCGGCATAGTCACGCGAGGGCATGTGCACCAGCGGGCGGCCGTCGAAGGCGATGCCGTGGCGGATGGCGCGGCCGAAGGCGTCGGCGTCGTAGTGCCGGCCGCGCCCGTCCGGCGTCAGGTTGCTGGCGACCGCGCGCAGCGGTGGGGCGTCGAGGAAGACCTTGCCCTCGCCGCGCTCGCCGTGGCACTCGGAGCAGCCTCGCGTGGTGAAGAGGTACTCGCCGCGCGCCAGCGCCTCCGCGCCGGTCGCTGCCGGCAACGGCGCATCCTGCACGGCAATGCGCTGCTGCAGGGCGCGCTCGAAGCGCCAGTGTGACCAGCCGGCCAGGCCGGCCACCATCACGACCAGGGCCAGTGCGCCCAGCCCCAGCCATTTCGCCACCCGTTTCATGTCGATCTCCTGCGTCGGTGCTCGCCAGGGGCAGTGCTATCTCCACCCCGATGCCAGACCTAACGCAGTGCCGGGCGCGGACCGATCAGCCCGCGCCAGTCCGCCCCGAGTGGCGGCTCAGCCAACGCGGGCGCGGGTTTCGTAGTAGGAAACCTCCGAGAGCGCATGCCAGGCCATGGCGCGCTGGCGGAACTCGCGCACCGCGTCGTTCACGCGGCGGGCGAAGGGATCGCGCGCGGCGGCCTCCTCCAGCACCTGCTCGCTGGCCTGGCGCAGGGCGCTCAGGATCTCGTCCGGGAGGAAGCGGAACTCGACGCCGTGTTCCTCGCGCAGGGTGGCCAGGGCCTGCTGGTTGCGCGCGGTGTACTCGGCCAGCATGGCGTCGTTGACCGCGCGGCAGCAGGTCTCGACGATGGCCTTGAGGTCCTCGGGCAGGGCGTCGAAGGCTGCCTTGTTGACGATGCATTCCAGCGTCGGGCCCGGCTCCTGCC
>JANJTY010000095.1 GCA_024710865.1 Lysobacteraceae bacterium
CAGCTTGATCACGTTGCCGACGTAGTCGGGCGGGGTGAGGATGTTGGCGCGGATGATCGGCTCGCGGATCTCCTGCACCTTGGGCGAGGGCGGCAGCTTGGCCGGGTTGTCCAGCGGCAGGGTGCTGCCGTCGGTGAGCAGGACCTCGTAGACCACGGTCGGCGCGGTGGTGATCAGGTTGAGGTCGTACTCGCGCTCCAGGCGCTCCTGCACGATCTCCATGTGCAGCATGCCGAGGAAGCCGCAGCGGAAGCCGAAGCCCATGGCCTCGGAGCTTTCCGGCTCGAAGTTGAGCGCGGCATCGTTCAGGCGCAGCTTCTCCAGCGCCTCGCGCAGGGCCGGGTAGTCGTCGGCCTCGACCGGAAACAGGCCCGCGAACACGCGCGACTGCATCTTCTGGAAGCCGGGTAGCGGCTTGTCGGCTGGTTTGGACGCGAGGGTGAGCGTATCGCCCACGGGTGCACCGTGGACGTCCTTGATCGACGCCGTCAACCAGCCCACTTCGCCGGGGCGCAGAGCGTCCCTGACCAGGCGCTTGGGCGTGAAGACGCCGACGCTGTCGATCTGGTGGGTGCGGCCGGTCGACATCACCAGGATCTTGTCACCCGGCCGGATCTCGCCCTGCATCACCCGCACCAGCGAGACCACGCCGAGGTAGTTGTCGAACCAGGAGTCGATGATCAGGGCCTGCAGGCGATCCGTGTCGCGCGGCTTGGGCGGCGGGATGCGCGCGACGATGGCCTCCAGCACCTCGGTGACGTTGAGGCCGGTCTTGGCGCTGATCGCGATGGCATCGGCGGCGTCGATGCCGATCACGGCCTCGATCTCGGCCTTGGCGCGCTCCACGTCGGCCGTGGGCAGGTCGATCTTGTTCAGCACCGGCACCCCTTCCAGGCCCATCTCCACCGCGGTGTAGCAGTTGGCGACCGACTGCGCTTCCACGCCCTGGGCCGCGTCCACCACCAGCAGGGCGCCCTCGCAGGCGGCCAGGGAGCGGCTCACCTCGTAGCTGAAATCGACGTGCCCGGGGGTGTCGATGAAGTTGAGCTGGTAGGTCTGGCCGTCGCGCGCGGTGTAGGGCAGCGAGACCGACTGCGCCTTGATCGTGATGCCGCGCTCGCGCTCGATCGGATTGCTGTCGAGCACCTGGGCTTCCATCTCGCGCTCGGCCAGGCCGCCGCAGATCTGGATGATGCGGTCGGCCAGGGTCGACTTGCCGTGGTCGACGTGGGCGATGATGGAGAAGTTGCGGATGTGCTGCATGGGGGTCCGGGAGGCGGGCCAGCCGAAATCGGCCCGAAAAAGCGCGGCATTATGCCACGGCGCTCCGGGACGCCGGGTTCACGACGGGGGGAGCCCGTCGCGAACCCGGTCTGGAGGGGGCTCAATCCGCGCTGCGCGGCGAAACGGTGATGAACTGGGTCGCGTCGCCGCGCCGCACCAGCAGCATCACCGCCTGTCCTTCGGGGCTGGCCTCGACCGCCTCGCGGAAGGCAGAGGGGGAACCCACCTCGGTGCGGCCGACCATCAGGACCACGTCGCCCGGCTGCAGCCCGGCGCGACGCGCGGCCATTCCCGTGACCCGCCGCACCAGCACGCCCTGGCCCTCGTCCAGGCCGAGCTGTTCGCGCTGTTCCGACGTGAGGGCCTCGACCGCCAATCCGAGCGCGGTGCCGCCGGCAGCCGCCTCGGAACCGCCGGCCGCGGCCGCGGTGGCATCGGCCGGGAGCTCACCGACGGTCACCGTGATCTCGCGTTCGCGCCCGTCGCGGAACACCCGCACCTTGACCTTGGTGCCCGGGGCGGTGGCGCCGACCAGCGGCGGCAGGTCGGACGAGCGCGCGATCTCGCTGCCATTGAAGGCCAGGATCACGTCGCCGATCTCGATCCCGGCCTCGCGCGCCGCGCTTTCCTCGGCGAAGCCGCTGACCAGGGCGCCGCCCGGCTTGGGCAGGCCGAGGGTCTGGACCATCTCGCGGGTGACGTCCTGGATGTTGACGCCAAGCAGGCCGCGGCTGACCCGGCCCTTGCTCTTGAGCTGCTCCACCGCGTTCATCGCGACCTCGATCGGGATCGCGAAACTCACGCCCATGAAGCCGCCGGTGTTGGAGAAGATCTGAGAATTGATGCCGACCACCTCGCCCTCGGTGTTGAGCAGGGGACCGCCGGAGTTGCCGCGGTTGATCGCCACGTCGGTCTGGATGAAGGGCACGTACTGCTGGCTGCGGTCGTAGCTGGAGCGACCGGTGGCGCTGACGATGCCGGCGGTGACCGAACGGTCGAAGCCGAAGGGGGAGCCGATCGCCACCACCCACTGACCCGGGCGCAGGCGGTTGGAGTCGCCCAGGCGCATCGCGGGAAGGCCCGCGGCCTCGACCTTGAGCAGGGCGACGTCGGACTGCGCGTCGCTGCCCACCAGGGTGGCCTCCAGTTCGCGCCGGTCGGACAGGCGCACGACGATCTCGTCGGCGCCGTCGATGACGTGGTGGTTGGTCAGCACGTAGCCATCGGCGGAGATGATGAAGCCCGAGCCCTGCGACGTGCGGTCGCGCGGCATCGGCCCCTGGCCTGGCTGGCCGGGCATGCCGAAAAAGCGCCGGAAGATCTCCGGCATCTCCTCATCGTCGAACTGCGGGCCGTCCTGCAGCGCGGCCTCGGCGGTGCGGGTCGCCTCGATATTGACCACGGCGGGGCTGACCCGTTCGACCAGGTCGGCGAAGTCGGGCAGGCTGGCCTGCGCGGCGGACGCCAGCAGGAGTCCGAGCAGGACGAGACCGTGGACGGCGGTACGGAAGCGTCGGTTCATGGCAGGGATGGCTCCTCGGAAGGGTGCGGGCCGGGCGAAGATGCCGCCGCGGCTGGATGCTGTGGGGACTGCGAATCGGGAATGCAAGGCAGCGCGCGCACGTTGGCGCGATCGGCTGGCGCAGCGCTGGCGCGCAGGCCCACCAGGAGCCCGGCACTCGCGCCCAGGAGGGTGGGAAGATCCGGCGCCAGGCCCCAGCGCATGGCGAGCCCGGAGCCCACCGCGGCCCCCGCCAGCAGCCCGGCCAGTGGGCGCCCGTAACCGCGCCGCGCGGCGGCGAACAACGCGGACTCGTCCAGGCACAGGCGCCAGCGCTGGCCGGCCACGGGTGGCTGGGGAAACTGGTCGAGGTCGAGGCTCATGCCAGCGCCATCGGCCTCAACCAGCCCGCAGCGCCCGCCGCAGCCGCCGCAGCCACGGCAGCTGCCGAGCGGTCTCAGCCGCACCTGTGCGTCGCACACCGCCAGCACCTCGACCTCGCGCTCAACCATCGCGCTGCAGGCTGTCCACGAGGCCACGCGCGATGCGCTCGACGGTCAGCTCCGGCACTTCGCCGACCACGGTGACCTGGTAGTCGCCCAGGGCGCGGCCGAACAGGCTGAGGCTGCCACGCTGCGCGGCGCCGGACAGCGGCGAAGCGCCGGCATTGCGCGGCTCGATGTAGATCGACACCGTGGCCAGTCCGTCGCTCAAGAGGTGATGCTCCGATTCCGGATCAGCCGGGTCGCGCAGCGCGCGCAACAGTGCAAAACCGGGCGGTGGATCCGGCAGGACCCAGCGCGACCGCGGCACCGGTTCGCTCAGGTTGCGTGCCGTCACGCCCGCGGCGGGCGCAGGGCAGTCGAGCGCCTGCAGGGAAGGCTGCGGTCCGAACTCGATGCTGGCGAAGAACGACTGCGCGACCGGCCGGCCATCGCCGCCGAACACCACGCTGCGCAGGGGCAAGGCGCGGCTGGACTCAAGCCAGATCCGGTAACCGTACCGGAAGGCGTCGCGCGGCTCGATGCCGAGCACGCGCGTGGGCAGCCCAGCGACGCGGTCCTCGCCCAGCAGCACGACCCGGTAGTGGGCCAGCGCGGCGGCGTCGGCCAGGGCAGGACTGGGCGTCGCACTGGCATAGTGCAGCGACTCGGCGCCCAGTTCCGTGCAGACCAACCGGCCGCCGATACGCGTGACGGTGCGCTCCGGCCCGTCGAGCGCCACCAGGCGCTCGCGCAGGCCGTCGGCGGCGACCGCATGCTCGACCCGCAGGCTGTGCAGCTGCGGTCCCTGCGCGCTGACGAGGATGCCGTTGTACTCGGCCTGGCTCAGTGCCTCGGCCATGCGCCGCAGCCAGTCCGGCCCCTCCTCGGCCGAGAGCCGGGAGGCGCAGGACACCAGCAGGACGAGCAGGCCGAAGCGGATTCGGACCCCGGCCATCAGGCGTCAGCGCGGACTGGCGGATTCGCCGGACGTGCGCAGGGCAGCGCGCGTCGCCACCGGCGCCTGCAGCAGATGCACGTAGGGCACGACCTGCACGCTGCGCCCCGCTCCGAGCGCGGCGCCATGGCGGACCAGATAGGCATCGAGCTGCGGATCGCTGGGCAGCGCCGGGCCGAGGTAGTGGCTGCGCACGCCTGAGACCACTTGCGTGGCCGGACCCAGGTCGGGGCGCAGGTCTTCGGCCCGCACGGGGGAAGCCTCGACCACCGCCGCTGGCGCAACCGGCGCCGCCACCAGGGACACCTCGCCCTGCTCCGGCGCGGTAACGGGCTGCACCACGACCAGCGCGGCCAGCGCGACCGAGGCAGCGACCGCCAGGCCCGCGGCCCAGCGCAGCACGCCGCCGAACGCGGCGGTCGCACGCGGCGCGGGCTCATCGGCGATGCGCCGGGCGATGCCCGCGGCGAAGGACTCCGGCAGGTCATACGCCGGCTGGCGACGCAGGCAGGCGCCCGCCAGCTGCCAGCGCTCCCAGGCGCCGCGCAGTTCGGTGTCGCTTTCCATCCGCTTCATCAGGAAGCGTGCGGAATCGCGCTCGAGCTCGCCGTCGATCAGGGCGGACAGCTGCTCCTTGGGGGACTCGTTCATGGCCTGGCTCGCTGGGTATCCAAGAGGGGGCGGAGTTGCTGGTCGATGGCGTCGCGCGCGCGGAAGATGCGCGAACGCACCGTACCGATCGGGCAGTCCATGGCCTCGGCGATCTCCTCGTAGCTGAGGCCGTCGACCTCGCGCAGGGTGATCGCCGTGCGCAGCTCCTCCGGCAGGGCTTCGACCGTGCGCATGACGGTTCGTTCGATTTCCTGCCGCATCAGTTCATGTTCCGGCGTGCCGGCCTCGCGCAGCTGCGCGCCGCTGCCGTACTGGACCGCGTCCTCGGCATCGATGTCGTCGGTTGGCGGGCGACGCTTGGCGGCGACCAGGTGGTTCTTGGCCGTATTGACCGCGATCTTGTACAGCCAGGTGTAGAACTGACTGTCGCCGCGGAAGTTGCCCAGCGCGCGATAGGCACGGATGAAGCTGTCCTGGGCCACGTCCTGGGCCTCGGCCCAGTCCGGGATGTAGCGCGAGATCACGCTCACCAGCTTGTGCTGGTACTTGCGCACCAGCAGGTCGAAGGCACGGTTGTCGCCGGCCTGGACACGCCGCACCAGGGCGTGATCGGTGTCGTTCTCGCCCATCCGGGCCGGCTCTCCCTGTTGGTGGTGGGCGCTGGAGGGCATCGCCCCGGCGCTCCCGTCGACCCTGCCGCGTACGGCGTCGGGCAAGGCGTGCGGGGTCTGCGAGGGTAACGCGAAACCGGGGGTCTGCATGCGTGGCGTCCCTTTCCTGCGCGGCGCCATGGCCGCATCCCGGAACGGACCGGTGCATGGGCGGGAAAGTTCCGCCAGCCGGTCGCATACGCCGCCGCATTGACCCTGCCGAAGCCCAGCGCCGATCATAGCGGACCCTTCACCACCCCCGGTGCGCCCATGTTCGACGGTCTGCGGTTCCGCCACTGGTCTCCCGAACTACGCCCCGACGGCGTGGTGGTCCTGAGCTTCGACCGCGCCGAGAGCGGGGTGAACACCCTGGCCCAGGCGGTGCTGGACGAACTGGAGCAGATCGTCGAGCGCGTCGCGATCGAGAAGCCCAAGGGCCTGGTGATCCGCTCGGCCAAGGCCGCCGGCTTCATCGCCGGTGCCGACATCAAGGAGTTCCAGGACTTCGACGCCAAGGGCACGGTGTTCGACGCCATCCGCCGCGGCCAGCTGGTGTTCCAGAAGCTGGCGGAGCTGCCCTGCCCCACCGTGGCCGCGATCCACGGCCACTGCATGGGTGGCGGCACCGAGATCGCGCTGGCCTGCCGCCATCGCGTGGCCTCCAGTGACGACTCCACCCGCATCGGCCTGCCGGAAGTGAAGCTGGGCATCTTCCCCGGTTGGGGCGGCAGTTCGCGCCTGCCGCAGCTGGTCGGCGCACCGGCGGCGATGGACCTGATGCTGACCGGGCGCTCGCTCTCGGCCTCGGCCGCGCGCGGCATGGGCCTGGTCGACAAGGTCACCGAACCCGCCCTGCTGCTGGATGCCGCCATCGAACTGGCCAAGCGCGGCGGCACGCGCCCGCTCAAGCAGCGCGCCCTGGCCTGGGCCACCAATATCTGGCCGACGCGCCAGATCCTGGCGCCGATGCTGGTCAAGCAGGTCTCACGCAAGGCGCGCAAGGCGCACTACCCGGCGCCGTTCGCCCTGATCGAGGCCTGGAAGCGCAGCGGAGGATCCGGCATCCACGCGCGCCTGATGACCGAGGCCAAGGCCGTCACCAAGCTGGCCAAGACCCCGACTGCGCGCAACCTGATCCGGGTGTTCTTCCTGCAGGAGCGGCTCAAGGGCCTGGGCGGGAAAGACCACGGCATCGAGCGCGTGCATGTGGTCGGCGCCGGCGTGATGGGCGGCGACATCGCAGCCTGGAGCGCCCTCAAGGGATTCCACGTCTCGCTGCAGGACCGCGAGATGAAGTTCGTGCAGCCGGCGCTCGACCGCGCCGCCAAGCTGTTCGAGAAGAAGGTGAAGCGCGAGGACAAGCGCGCCGCCGCCCTCGCGCGCCTGAAGGCCGACGTGGAAGGCGCGCAGGTGGCGCAGGCCGACCTGGTGATCGAGGCCATC
>JANJTY010000131.1 GCA_024710865.1 Lysobacteraceae bacterium
GCCCTGCCCTGCGCGCTGCACGCTGCACTCGGCCTGCGCGGCGAGGCGGTGGAGGACGGCTTCTGGCCGCTGTTCTGGTTCATGTGGGCGGCACTCAACGGCATCTGGCTGTCGGCGGACCTGTTCAACCTCTATGTCGGCCTCGAGTTGCTCGGCCTGGCGGCGGTGGGCCTGGTGGCGCTCAAGGGCTCGGCCGGCGCGCTGGCTGCGGCGATGCGCTACCTGCTGGCAGCGCTGCTCGGTTCGCTCGCCTACCTGATCGGCGTCGCCCTGCTCTACGCCGCCTGGGGCAGCCTCGCGCTGGCGGACCTTGCAGGCTTCATGGCCGAGGCTGGCGTAGCACAGTCCGGCAGTCTCACCACGCTGGTCGCACTCGGCCTGATGAGCGCCGGGCTGCTGCTCAAGACCGCCCTGTTCCCGCTCCACGGCTGGCTGCCGCCCGCACACGGCGGGGCACTGCCGCCGGTCAGCGCGCTGCTCTCGGCGCTGGTCATCAAGGCCTCGCTGTACATCCTGATGCGGCTGTGGATCATGGCAGGCCCGGCGCTGACCCCGCTCGCGCTCGGTTGGCTACTCGGCGCACTGGGCGCCGCAGCGGTGTTCTGGGGCGGCTGGATGGCGCTGCGCCAGGCACGCCTCAAGCACCTGGTGGCCTACTCCACGGTGGCGCAGATCGGCTACCTGTTCCTGTTCTTCCCGCTCTTCGGCGTGGCGAACATGGACGCCGCGCGCCTGGCATGGGACGGCACGCTGCTGATGCTGGCCGCGCATGCGCTGGCCAAGGCCGGCATGTTCCTCGCTGCCGGCAACCTGGTGCTGGCGGTGGGCAGTCCGCACATCGCCGACCTTACCGGCATCAGCCGCTTCCGACCGCTGTCTCTGATGAGCTTCGGTCTGGCAGGGGTGAGCCTGATGGGCCTGCCGCCGAGCGCCGGCTTCACCGCCAAGTGGCTGCTGCTGCAAAGCGCGCTGGCGAGCGGGCAGTGGGTGTGGATCATGGTGCTGGTGGGGGGCGGACTGCTGAGCGCGGCCTACGTGTTCCGGGTGTTCCGCCACGCCTTCGTCGAGGGCCCGGCGCGCGACCGCTTCGCCTCGCCGCCGCTCGCGCTCGAGCTGTCGGCGCTGGCGCTGGGCAGCGCCAGCATCGCGCTCGGCCTGGTGGCACAGGCGCCGCTGGAATGGCTGCGCATCGGCAGCCCACTCGCTACGGGCGTGCCATGAGCGGCGCGAGCTCACTCCTCCACGCCTTGCTGCCGCTGGCAGTGATCGCCACCTCGCTGCTGGCCGCGGTAGGCATCTTCGTGCTCGCCGAGCACCGTCACCGCCTGCGCAGCAGCCTCAACCTGGCAGCGGCGCTGGCCAAGCTGGCGCTGGTGGTGTGGATGGGGCTGGGCGTGCTCGAAGGCGAACGCTACGCGTTGCGCTACACCCTGGTCGACGGGGTCGCCTTCGTGCTGCGCGCCGACGCCCTCGGCATCATGTTCGCCGGCCTGTCCTCGGTGTTGTGGCTGTTCACCACGATCTACGCCATCGGCTACCTTGAGAACGCGCCCAACCGCAGCCGCTTCTTCGGTTTCTTCAGCCTGTGCGTGGCGAGCACGGTCGGTATCGCGCTCGCCGGCAACCTGTTCACCTTCTTCCTGTTCTATGAACTGCTGACGCTGTCGACCTACCCGCTGGTCGTGCACCGCGGCAGCGCAAAGGCGCTTGCCGCCGGACGCACCTATCTCGTCTACACGCTCGGCGGCGGCGCGGTGCTGCTGCTCGGTATCGCCCTGTTGCATGCGCTGGCGGGCGACGTGGCCTTCGGCGCCGGGGCGGGCCTGGCGGCGCTCGAGGCCGTATCAAATCCGCAGCTGGTGCTGATCTTTGCGCTGCTCGTCGGTGGCCTGGGCGTGAAGGCCGCAATCTTCCCGCTCCACGGCTGGCTGCCGACGGCGATGGTGGCGCCGGCACCGGTGAGCGCGCTGCTGCATGCGGTGGCGGTGGTCAAGGCCGGGGCCTTCGGCATCGTGCGCGTGGTGTATGACGTGTTCGGCATCGAGCTGGCCTGGCAGCTCGGCGTGCTCGGGCCACTGGCAGCGCTGGCCAGCTTCACCATCCTGTACGGCTCGCTGCGCGCGCTGGCGCAGACCGACCTGAAGCGCCGGCTGGCGTTCTCAACCGTCAGTCAGGTGTCCTACATCGTGCTCGGCATCTCGCTGTTCGGGCCGCTCGGCACTGCCGGCGGGCTGGTGCACCTGCTGCATCAGGGGCTGATGAAGATCACCCTGTTCTTTTGCGCCGGCAACTACGCCGAGACCCTGGGCGTACACCGCGTGGACGAGCTCGACGGCGCCGGGCGCTGCATGCCGGCGACCAGCATCGCCTTCACCATCGGCGCCTTCGGCATGATCGGCGTCCCGCCGCTGGCGGGCTTCGTCACCAAGTGGTACCTCGGCCTCGGCGCACTCGAAGCCGGCATGGGCTGGGTCATCGGCGTGCTGGTGGCAAGCAGCCTGCTCAACGCCGCCTACTTCCTGCCCATCCTGCACCGCATCTGGTTCCGCCCGCAGCGCGGGCCGTGGCCGGACGAGCGCTTCCGGCAATGCCACGACACCCACCCGCTGCTGCTGATACCTACGCTGGCGACCGCCGCCTTCAGCGTGGTCGCAGGCCTGTTCGCCAGCCTGCCCTACTCCCCGCTGTACTGGGCGACCGTGGTGGTCGGGCGGGAGTACCTGCCGTGATCGCCGCGGCGAGGTCGTCGCCCCCGCCGTGGCAGCTGGCGAGGTCCGCCACGCGGTCTGTGATGATGGCATCCGCTACCGTCGAGGAGGCCCGCTGATGGAGCGCGCAATCGACGCTTTCGGCCTGGTGCTGGTCCCGACCCTGCCACTGCTGATGGTGCTGGCCTGGTGCGTGCCCGGCTGGCGCTGCCGCATCGAATGCTGGACGCCATGGGCAGCACTGCCCGCGTTGTTGCTGGGGCTTGGCGGCGCGCAGGGGGTGAGCGTGCAGCTCGATGCGGTGCTGTTCGGCACCGTGCTGGCGCTGGACGGAACACGGCGGGTGTTTCTCGCCTTCACCGCCCTGCTGTGGCTGGGCGCGGGCCTCTACAGCCGTGGCACGCTGGCGGGCGATGCGCGGGCGAGCGGCTTCCGGCTGCTGTGGCTGGCAACGATGGCGGGCAACTTCGGCCTCATCCTCGCCCACGACCTGGCGAGCTTCTACGCCAGCTTCGCATTGATGAGCTTTGCCGCCTACGGCCTGGTGATCCACGACCGCAGTGGCGCGGCGCTGCACGCCGGGCGGGTGTATCTGGCAATGGCGGTCGCCGGTGAAGGCCTGATCATCGCCGGCCTGTTGCTCGCGGCCAGCGCCAGCGCGGCGCCGCAGGCACCGCTCTTGAGCGACCTGGCGGACGCAATCGCGGCCTCGCCGCGGCGCGACCTCACGATCGCCTGCCTGGTCGCCGGTTTTGGCGTCAAGGCCGGGCTACCGCTGTTGCATATGTGGCTGCCGCTGGCTCACCCGGTGGCGCCGGTACCGGCGAGCGCAGTGCTGTCGGGGGCGATGATCAAGGCTGGGCTGCTGGGCTGGCTCGTCACCTTGCCGCTGGGGGTGGTCGCGCTGCCGGGCTGGGGCCTGGGCCTGATCACGCTCGGCTTCGCTG
>JANJTY010000134.1 GCA_024710865.1 Lysobacteraceae bacterium
GACCGAGGCGCCGGTGGTGTTGGTGCCGCGGACGCGCGCGATCAGGGCGCAACGCGCGGCGCGGCAGGCCTCTACCACGGACCGGACCTGCTGCGCGTCCTGCGCCAGCACGATCGCATCGGGCAGGCCGCGCAGGCTGGAGTTGTCGTAGCCGTAGGCGATGCGGTCGGCAGCATCGAGCAGCAGCGCGTCGGCGGGCAGGACTTCGCGCAGGCGGCGCTCCAGTGCGGCGTCGAAGCGGTTCAGCGCCGCACTCATGGCGGGGTCGGCGCGGGCTTGCCCTGTTCGCCCAGGGTCTGGGCGACCTTGTCGCGCAGGTAGGTGGGCTGGGCGTCCTCGGGCGCCAGACCCAGGCCCTCGGCATGCATCCGCGCGGCGATCCGCGCCACGCTGGCGGCGTGGGGCAGGGCCTCGCCCTCGGCCTCGGCCTCGATCATGGCGCTGCCGAATGCCGGAAGCAGGCGCTCGGCGAAGCTGGCCCAGCCGCTGCCGCGCACGCGCCAGCGCGCCCGCTGCGGCAGGCGCAGGGCCTCGGGCGGCAGCACGCGCTCCGCGTCGATCGGTTTGAACTCGCCAGCGACGACATCGAAGCCGGCGGCATAGACCTCGCCCATGCGCGCGTCGATCAGGGCCAGCACGGCGCAGTCCTCCCCCGCGGCGGGCTCGGCCAGGGCCATCAGGGTCGAGACCGGATACAGCGGGCGGTCGAGGGCCAGGCCCAGGCCCTGCGCCAGCGCCACTGCCAGGCGCACGCCGGTGAAGGCGCCGGGGCCGCGGCCGAAGGCGATGCCGTCGAGCTGGCGGCGCGAAATCCCGGCCTCGGCGAGCAGGGATTCGGCCATCGGCAGGGCCAGCTCGGCGTGCCGGCGCGGCGCGATCTCGAAGCGCTCGATCAGCGCATCGCCGTGCAGCAGGGCGACCGAACAGGCCTCGGTGGCGGTCTCGAAGGCGAGCAGGATCATGCCGGCGCCTGCTGGCTCGGATCGTCGGGATTGGGCTGCCAGAGTTCGATCAGGGTGCCCTCGGGATCGAGCACGTAGCCGAAGCGGCCCTGCTCGCTGTCCTCGCGCCGGTCCAGCACCTGGCAGCCTTCCGCGCGCAGCGCCGTCAGCACCGCGTCGAGGTCGTCGACGCGCAGGTTGAGCATGAAGGGCTTGTCGCTTGGCGCGAAGTACTCGGTGCTCTCCTTGAACGGCGCGAACACGCTGCAGGCGGCCTCGCCGGTCTCGAAACGGCGCCAGTGGAACAGCGCGCCGCCCCAGTCCTGCGCGTCGAGGCCGAGGCGGTCGCGGTACCAGGCCATCAGCGCGGCCGGGTCGCGGGCCTTGAAGAAGATGCCGCCGATGCCGTGGACGCGGGGCTTGGGTGTGTTCACTGGGTTCTCCTCCTGCTGCGTGGCCAGCCTGGTTCGAGGCAGTCCGTCTCGTACCACGAACTGAATCCGGGAGAGGCCCGGGTTTCGGCTGTCGGGGAAGCGGGCGACGGCGGGCCAGTCATTCTCCCGCAAGGAAGGCCTGCACGTCGGCCAGTTCGCGCGTGCGCGGCAGCGGCGGCAGGCTGTCGAGGAAGAGCCGGCCGTAGGGCTTGCCGAGCAGGCGCGGGTCGCAGAGCACGAGCACGCCGCGGTCGGCGTGGGTGCGGATCAGGCGGCCGGCGCCCTGCTTGAGCGCGATGACCGCCGCGGGCAGCTGCCAGTCGCGGAACGGATTGCCGCCGGCGCGGCGGATCGCGTCGAGGCGCGCCTCCAGCACCGGATCGTCCGGTGCGGCGAAGGGCAGCTTGTCGATCACCACCAGGGACAGGGCCTCGCCCGCCACATCGACGCCCTCCCAGAAGCTGGCCGCGCCGAGCAGCACGCCGTTGCCGCTGGCGCGGAAGTCCTCCAGCAGGCGCGAGCGCGGCAGGCTGCCCTGCACGAAGAGCGGGAAGTCGCAGCGTTCCGGCAGCCACTCGGCGGCGCGGCGCAGGGCGCGGTGCGAGGTGAACAGCAGGAAGGCGCGCCCGCGCGAGGCTTGCAGCGTCGGCAGCACGGCCTCCAGCACCGCCTCGGTGTAGTCGCGGCTGGCCGGCTCGGGCAGGCGCGGCGGCAGGTAGGCCAGGGCCTGGCGGGCGTAGTCGAAGGGGCTGGGTTCGAGCAGGGTCTCCGGAGCGTCGAGGCCGAGCTGGCGCGCGAAATGGACGAAGTGGCCGGCGACCGCGAGCGTGGCCGAGGTGAAGATCCAGGCCGCGCCGGAGCGCTCGCGGAACGCGCGCAGCGGGGCCGCGACGTCGAGCGGGGTGAGCTGCAGCGAGAAGCCGTGGCGGGTCAGCTCGTACCAGCGTACCGAGCCGGGCTCGGGCTCGGCGCGGATGGCGTCGAGCCGTTCGCCCAGCACATGGCAGCGCTCGGCCACCGATGCCAGCCCCGGGCTGGCCTCGCGCAGCGGTTCCAGCGCCTGCGCCAGGGCTTGCAGGGCCGCCTCGAGCGTTTCCAGCGCGGGCGCGATGCCCTCGTAGTCGAGCGCCGGGCCGAGCGCCGCGCGCGTGGCCAGCGGGTCCAGCGCCAGGCGCAGCGCGCGCACCGCCTGCTCCAGCGCCTGCGAGGGCTCGGTCAGCGCGCTGGCGGCGCCGTCCACGCCCTTGGTTTCGGCCAGCGCGTCGCGCGCCAGTTCGACCAGCTGGCGCGCGCTCAGCGACTGCCCGAAGAAGTGCGCGGCCAGCTCGGGCAGCTGGTGCGCCTCGTCCAGGATGAAGGCCGGCGCGCCGGGCAGGATTTCGCCGAAGCCTTCCTGCTTGAGCGCCAGGTCGGCCAGCAGCAGGTGGTGGTTGACCACGACCAGGTCGGCCTCCTGCGCGCGGCGACGGGCCTCGACCACGAAGCACTCGTCCCAGAACGGGCACTCGCTGCCGAGGCAGTTCTCCGCGGTCGAGGTGACCTGCGGCCAGAGCGGCGAGCCCTCCTCCACGCTCGCCATCTCGGCGATGTCGCCCGAAGCCGTGCCCTTGGCCCAGGCCGCGATCTGGGCCAGCTGCGCCGCCAGTTCGCGGGTGGCGAAGCGGCCCTCGCCGCGCGCCAGTTCCAGGCGGTGGCGGCAGAGGTAGTTGGCGCGGCCCTTGAGCAGGGCGGTCTTGAGTTTGGCCCCGAGCGCCGCACGCACGCGCGGCAGGTCGCGCGCGAACAGCTGGTCCTGCAGCGCCTTGGTGCCGGTCGAGACGATCACGCGCTGGCCCGAGAGCAGGGCCGGCACGAGGTAGGCGTAGGTCTTGCCGGTGCCGGTGCCGGCCTCGGCGATCAGGTGGCCGCGCTGCGAAATCGCCGCCGCCACCGCCTCGGCCATGCGCTGCTGGGCCGGGCGCGGCGCGAAACCCTCGATGCGGGTGGCGAGTTCGCCCGCGTCACCGAGGGCGGCGCGGGTGGCCGCGAGCAGGGCGTCCACGGCGCCGCGGTCAGAGCCGCGGCGGCGGCTCGACCCGGCAGCGGTCGAGCATGGCGACGGCGCGCTGCGCGCCATCGCCGAGACCGCGCGCCTCGCGCGCGACCCGCACCGTATGCCAGCTGCGCAGGCAGAGCGAACCCACGCGCGGGCCCGATTCATAGGCCTCGGCCGCGGCCAGCTCGGCCTCTTCCAGGCGGCCCTTGGCGAGCAGGATCTCGGCCCGCCACTGGCGCAGTTCGGGATCGGTCGGACTGAGCACCAGGGCCTGGTCCAGCGCCGCCAGCGCCGCCTCGGGGTCGATGCGCACCTCGGCCTGGCGCGCCTGCTCGCGCAGGTCCTCGACCGCGGGGTCGCGCAGCGGCTGCACCTCGAAGGCGGGCGGCTGTTCGGCCACGGCGCGGCGCACCTCGGCCAGCAGTTCGACCGGCGCCGGTTGCGCCGGCACTTCGGCCTGCGGCGGGCGCGGCTCGGGCGTGCTGCCGCAGGCGGTGAGCACGAGGACCAGGGGCAGGACAAGGCAGGTGGTGCGCATGGATGGGTTCGGGCCGGGCAAAGCGCGCATGGTAGTACGTGGCTGCCGCGGCGCGAATGGCTTCAGCGGCAATCGATGAATTCGAGCGGGGCGGTGCCGGCGACGAAGGCGAAGCGGCGCGCGCCGGGGCAGGCCGGGTCGGTGCGCAGGCCGTACTGCGGATCGATCCACTCGAACTCGAGGTCGGCGTCGCCAACGCCCAGCGGCAGGCTTGGCAGCGTGGCGAACAGCGCCTCCCACAGCCGCAGCGCGCCGCTGGCGCCGAGCAGGCCGGTGGACTGGTTGGCATCGTTGCCGACCCAGGCCACCGCCAGATGGCGTCCGGTGTAGCCGGCGAACCAGCTGTCGCGGCTGTCGTTGCTGGTGCCGGTCTTGCCGGCCGGCGCCAGCGCGCGCAGCGCGCCACTGCCGAGGCGGCGCGAGGTGCCGCTGCGCGCGGCCTCCTGCAGGGCCAGGGTGACCAGGCGCGCGGCGAGGGCATCGCCCGGCTGCGCCGGCGGCGGCGGCAGGTCATAGCGCTTGAGCGGACGGTGCTGCGCGTCGAGCACGCCGCGCACCGCGCGC
>JANJTY010000142.1 GCA_024710865.1 Lysobacteraceae bacterium
GCGGTGAATTACCCCTGAACTTTTCCGCTGCCGACTGAAGCGGCGCCAACGGTGTGGCGGCGTCCGCATCATGCGCCGTTTGGTCCGTGCCGTGCAGCCGTGCCGGGAGGCGTCGCCGGACTGAGACTTGCGTCGATGGCAGGCGGAAGGCCAGCGGTGCTAGCGTGCGCCCCCGTCCCGCGCGCTTACGCCATGGCCCTGCACACCACCTCCGGACGCTGGAAGCTGGGCCTGCTGCTCGCGGTCGTCACCGCTGCGATGTGGGCCACGCTGCCGGTCGCGCTCAAGCTCACCCTGGAGCAGGTCGATCCCTATACCCTGACCTGGTTCCGCTTCGTGTTTGCCTTTGCCGTGATCGGCGCCTGGCTGGGCGCCAGCGGCGGCTTCGCCGGCTTCGCACGCCTGGGACGCGGCGACTGGATCCTGCTCGCGGTGGCCGCGGCCGGCCTGATCGGCAACTACGTCTTCTACCTGCTGGGCCTGCACCGCACCACGCCGGGCAATGCCCAGCTCATCATCCAGCTCGCGCCGCTGCTGATGGCGCTGGGCGGGATCTTCGTGTTCCGCGAGCGCTTCGCGCCGCTGCAGTGGCTGGGCCTGCTGGTGGTGTTCGGCGGCCTGCTGCTGTTCTTCCGCGACCAGTGGCTGGGTGCGCTGGCCTCGGCCGAAGGCTATACCGGTGGGGTGCTGCTGATCGTGCTGGCGGCCGTGGTCTGGGCCTTCTATGCCCTGGCCCAGAAGCAGCTGCTGCGCAGCCTGTCCTCGCCGGCCATCCTCTGGTTCATCTACGCCTGCGCCAGCGTGCTGCTGCTGCCGGCCAGCGAACCGGCCGTGCTGCTGCGGCTCGACGGCCTGCACTGGCTTGCCCTGCTCTACTGCGCCCTCAACACGCTCGCGGCCTACGGCGCCTTCGCCGAGGCGCTGGCGCACTGGGAGGCCTCCAAGGTCTCGGTCGTGCTGGCCCTGACGCCCCTGCTGACCGTGGCCTGCGTGGCGCTCACGCACTGGCTCTGGCCCAGCCTGATCGCGCCCGAGGCGATCGGCTGGAGCGGGTGGCTCGGGGCCTTGCTGGTGGTCTCCGGTTCGGCCCTGACCAGCCTCGGCGGTCGGCGCCGGCCGGCCCGGTCCGACTGACTCAGGCCAGCAAACGCTGCAGCAGGTCGCGCGCGTCGCCCGAGGCGACCCGCGCCTGCAGCGCGCGCAGCTGGTGTTCGACCAGGGCAGCGCGCCCGGCATCGAGGCGGCGCCAGGGTTCGAACGCCGACAGCAGGCGCGCGGCGACCTGGGGATTGATCGCATCCAGCGCGGCGGCTTGCCCGGCCAGCAGCGCGTAGCCGGCGCCGTCGCGGCGATGGAAGGCGAGCGGGTTGTTGCGCGCCAGGTTGCCGAGCAGGGCCCGCACCCGGTTGGGATTGGCCGGCTTCCAGTGTTCCGAGGCCAGCAGCGCCTGTACCGCCGCCAACGCCTCCGGGTGCGGTCGCGTCGCGAGCAGCGCGATCCACTTGTCCGTCACCAGCGGATCCGGCGCGAAGCGCTCGCGGAAGACCGCCAGCGCGGCCTCTGCGCCGGGCGCGTCGAAATGCAGCAGGCAACGCAGCGCGGCGAGACGGTCGCTCATCACGCCGCCGGCATCGAACTGCGCCTGCGCCAGGCGCGCCTGCGGGTCGAGCCGGGTGAGCAGCGCCAGCGCCGCGTTGCGCAGGCGCCGGGCCGCGATCGCGACAGGCGCAAGGCCATGCGCAGCCGAACCCGCGAGCGCGTGGTAGCGGGCCTCCAGCGCATCGGCCAGATTTTCGGCGAGCAGGTCGAGCAGCTCCTCACGCGCCCCGATCAGGCCATCCACGTCGATCCGCCCGCCCTCCCCGGCGAGGGTATCGAAGTCGGGCAGCTCCAGGCATTCCGCGACCAGGGCCGGGTCGGCGCCCGCATCGCCCAGCAGTTCGGCCAGCGCGTCGCTCAGCGCGTCGCGCGCACCCGTCGAGCCCTGCAGGATCGCAAGCCGCGCCAGGCGCTGCATCGCCTCCCAGCGGTTGAAGCCGTCCTGCTCGCAGCGCGCCAACCGTGCCAGCTGGTCCGGGCTGTAGTCGAACGCCAGTCGCACCGGCGCGCCGAAGCCCTGGTTGAAGGACGGCAGCGGCGGCTCGGCCACGCCTTCGAACACGAAACGCTGGCGGCGTTCGGTGAGTTCCAGCAGGCCGTCGCGATCGCATCCGGGCGGTCGCAACCGCAGCTCGACGCCGTCGGCGCCGTACAGCGCAAAACGCAAGGGGATGTGCAGGACCGCCGCATCGGGCTGCCCCGGCAGCGACTGTTCGATATCGAGCACGTAGCGTCGGCCAGCCGCATCCCACTCGCCGCGCACCCGCAGCAGCGGCGTGCCGCCCTGCGCATACCAGCGCGCGAACTGCGAAAGCCCGCGGCCCGAGGCCTCGGCCATGGCGGCAAGGAAGTCCTCCACCGTGGCCGCGCGCCCGTCGTGCTCGGCGAAATAGCGATCCAGGCCGGCGCGGAAGACCGGCTCGCCGAGCAGGGTGTGCAGCATGCGCACGATCTCCGCGCCCTTCTCGTAGACCGTCGCGGTGTAGAAGTTGTTGATCTCGCGGTACTCGGCCGGCCGCACCGGGTGCGCCAGCGGCCCGGCATCCTCGGCGAACTGGCGGCTGCGCAGCAGGCGCACGTCCTCGATGCGCTTGACGCTGCGCGAGTGCAGGTCGGCGGAGAACTCCTGGTCGCGGAACACGGTCAGGCCTTCCTTGAGCGAGAGCTGGAACCAGTCGCGCAGGGTGACGCGGTTGCCCGACCAGTTGTGGAAGTACTCGTGCCCGATCACCGACTCGATCGCCAGGAAGTCCGCGTCGGTCGCGGTCTCGGCATCGGCCAGGATGTAGCGCGCGTTGAAGATGTTGAGGCCCTTGTTCTCCATCGCGCCCATGGTGAAGTCCTGCGCCGCCACGACGTTGAACTGGTCGAGGTCGTAGCAGCGCCCGAAGCGCGCCTCGTCCCAGCGCAGGGCACGCTCGATGGCATCGAGCGCGAAGGCGCAGCGCGGCAGGTCGGCGCGCTCGGCGTGGACCGCCAGCCGTACCCGGCGGCCCTCGGCCGTGCTCACCTCGCGCGCCAGGCATTCGAGATCGCCCGCGACCAGCGCGAACAGGTAGCAGGGTTTGGGGTGCGGATCCTCCCAGCTGGCGAAGTGGCGGCCATCGTCCAGCGCGCCGGCGGCGACCGGGTTGCCGTTCGAAAGCAGCACCGGATAGCGCGCGCGCTCGGCGCGCAAGGTGACGCGCCAGGTGGCAAGCACGTCCGGGCGGTCGACGAAGAAGCTGATGCGGCGGAAGCCCTCGGCCTCGCACTGGGTCAGCAGGCTGGCGCCGCTGGCGTAGAGGCCTTCGAGCCGGGTGTTGGCTGCGGGACGGATACGCACGCGCGTGCGCAGGCGACAGGCCTGCGAGACGCCCTCGATGCTCAGCCGGCCGCCCTCGAAGCGCCAGCGATCCGCCGCCAGCGGCGCCCCATCCAGGGCGATCTCGACCAGCTCCAGGTCCTCGCCATCGAGCTGCAGGAGCGCGCCGGGCTGGTCCGGATCGGGCTCCAGCTGCAGCTCGGACGCCACCTCCGTCTGCTCGCGCGCCAGCTCGAAGTCCAGCGCGACGTGGCGCACGCGCCAGGCCGGCGGACGGTAGTCGGCGAGTCGGTGGAGGTTCTCGCTGTGCATGTCGGGCTCCGGGCCAGGGGCCGGCAGTGTAGCCGGGCGCGGGTCAGGGCTTGTCCGGCGGCGCGGAGGCGCGCTTATACTCGGCCGGGAAGCGGACTGCCCGGGAGGGGGCGTGGTACTTGGGCTGGCGCAAGGGTATGCACCGGACGCGATCGAACGGGCCGTGCCGGGTCCGGCCGCGGCGCGCGACAGCGTCCGTGTCCGCTGCCCCGAAGCCCTTGACCTGCTCGCGCGCCGTCGCGTTTCCCTCGGCGGATCGCCCGACCTGGCGCGCTGCGAGGACGCGCTCCTGCTGGGCCTGGCCCGCATGGCCCTGCGGCATGGAAGCTGGGGCGAGGACTTCCACGACTACCACAACGAAGCGCACGCGCTGGAAATCCTCGACGGCCGCATCGAGCGCCTGATGAACGCGATCGGCGTCGGGGCCCTGGCGCCGGCCGACTGGATGGCGTTGTCCCTGTTCGCCGTCTGCCACGACCTGCGCCAGCGCGAGCCGGTCGACTACACGCGTGCGGTCGGCAACAACGAGGGTGCCAGCCTGGCCGAGGCGCAGCGCATCCTCGATGCCTGCGGCTACGACCGCGAGCGCGATCGCGCCCAGTACCTCGCGCTCGAACTCAGCATCGCGGGCTCGACTTTCGATGCCCGCCCGGCGCCCTTCAATCCGGCCGAGGCGGTCGCCAGCGGCGGCGCCCTGGCGCCGCGCCTGCCGGCCGAACTGGATGCCGCGCGCCCCGGCTGGCGCGAGGATGCCGACATCCAGCGCGCCCTGCGCCTGGCCCTGATCGCGTCCGACCTCGACACCGCCAACGTCGCCGAGCCGATCCCGCAGCTGGGCGAGAGCGCCCTGCGCCTGTGCCGCGAGCGCGAGCGGCTGGCCGGCCGCGCGCTGGATGCCCGCGCCTCGGCCGAACCCTGCCTGCGCTTCCTGAGCAACGGCCAGGAGCGCTACTTCTTCGAGCTGCACCGCTTCTGCTCGCCCGAGGGCGAGGCCGCCTTCGCCCCGACCAAGGCCGAGAACGCGCCGCGGGTGCGGGCCCTGTCGCAGGCGCTGCGCGACCGCTTCGGCGCCGACGGCGCGCGCGCCGCGAGCGGGGCCGAGGTGCTGGCCGGTTTCGAAGCGCTGCTGGCCGACTACTGAGCGTGTCCCGAAAAGACGACGGGCCGGCATGTGCCGGCCAGTCGGTCCCGTCCTTGGGTGGAGAGATCAGGGGTTCGGAATGTTCACGGTCCAGCCGGCCGCCCAGTTGTCGTTCGGGCCGGCGAAGGCGCCGCGGTACTGGACCGGACGGAAGAAGGCATCCAGCGGCGCCAGGCCGCCGCTGCGCAGCGGCGATCCGGCCGTCGGCTGGAAACCGTTCGGCTTGAGCATCGGATCGCCCGAGCCGTTGCCCTCGCCGGCAGCGTACCAGGCGCTGATCGCATAGGGCGCGGTCTCGCTGTCTTCGAACGCGCCGCCGCCGCACGTGCCGACCCAGGCGTTGCGCAGCTGCAGGTCTTCGCTCTGGGCATCGGCCGAGGCCAGCGCGTAGGTCTGCACGTCGATCAGGTTGACGCAGCGGTCGCGGTAGTTGTGCACAACCAGGTTCCAGAAGTTCGCGCCGGAACCGCGGCGGATTCGCAGGCCCTCGTTGCCGACCTCGCCATTGCCGATGAGGGTCACGTTCGAGAGAGTCGGGCGGGTGCGCGGCAGCTTGTCGCTGGCCGGGTTGTCGTTGTCCGACTCGATGCCGTTGGAGTCGCCGGCGATGTCGGGATTGCTGCCCTGCCAGGCCAGACCGAACTGGATGCGGCCCGAGTAGCCCTGGTCGAAGTCGAAGCAGTCGTCGCCCATGTTGGAGCAGACCAGATAGCGGCCGTCGACCGTACCGCCGAAGAACTCGAAGCCGTCGTCCAGGCCGCCGTCGACCTGCACGTGCGACAGCTCGGTGCCGCGGCCGACCGCGAGCAGGGTGAGCGCGTTCAGCTCCTCGTTCGGGGCGATGGCCTGGCCGGCCCAGAGGATGCGTACGTAGCTCAGGCGACCGGAATGGTCGTCCGGATCGCTGCCGCCGTAGACCAGCTCCGGCACAGCCTCGAACTGGCAGCCGCCGTCCACGCCCGGATCGTCGTTGCAGTCCGAGCGGCCGGCGATGACCAGGCCGGCCCAGGAGCCCGGCACGGCCTCGGGACCGGTGAAGGTGATCGGCTGGTTGCGCGTGCCTTCGGCGTAGAGGCGGCCACCCTGCTTGACCGCGATGAAGTTGGGCTGGCCGTTGTCGATCGAACCCTGCACCGTGGTTCCCGGCGCGAGGGTGAGCGAGGCGCCTTCCTCGACGCTGACCTGGCCGAGCACGATGTAGGTCGGACCGGCCGGGAGGAACAGGTCCTCGGTGATGTCGGACGGCAGCTGGCAGCCTTCATCCGTGCCGGTGGTGCCGGCCGGGCACTCGGCGACCGGCGCGTTGCAGTCCTGCGTGGTCAGGGCGTCGATCGGGCGGATGAAGCTGAACTCGGCCGCGCTGAGCGGCTGGCCGGCGGCCGGGGTGAAACTGGCGGCGATCGCGTCGCACTGGAAATCGAAGGTGATGCTGCCGATGGTCTCGTTGACCGGGGTGCCGGGGCCGTTCGAGGTGCCGCCGCTGACCGCCACCGCGTCGACGGTGTACTGGGTCTGGCCGGCTACCGGATTCAGCGCGTTCTGGAACCAGAGCTGCTCGCCCTCGTCGGTGTAGCTGAACATGGTGAAGAACAGCACGTTCGCATTCGGGATGTAGTCGAGCAGCAGGCCCTTGCGCGAACCCTGCGCGGACGGATCCTGCCAGGCACCATCGAAGGACTCGTTGATGTGTGCGGCCTGGGCGACGCCGCCCAGCGCGGCAGCGAGCGAGGCGGCAAGAAGGGTCGAACGAAGCTTGGACATGGAGCGCATCCTGGACTGGGGAAGGGAACGCAGGCACGGACGCAAGCGCACCGTGCAGGACCGCGAGTCTGGGACAGCGCTGTTACAGCCAGTGGCCAGATGCGTGACGGTTCTGTTGCAGGCGCGCCGGCGTTGGTGCGGCCTCAGTAGCGCCACTCGACCGAGAGCGCGACCTCGCGGCCCTTCTGCGCGCGCCGGAACGGCTCGCCGCCCTGGGTGAACAGCACCTCGGGGTCGAGCAGGTTGCGCAGGCGCAGGCGCGCGCTCCAGCCCTTCCAGGGCAGCTGGCTCTTGAGGCTGAAGTCGAGCTGGCCAAAGGGCTGCTCGTAGACGTCCGGCAGTCCGCTCACGCCGACCTGCGAGATGCGCTGGCCGGACACGTTGTAGAGCAGGGTCGCCTCATGCCGGCCCTCCGGATGGAGGTAGGCGAGCGAGACGTTGGCGACGTAGGGCGACTGGCCCTGCAGCGGACGCACCGCATTGGTCTGGATGCCCTGGTTGGCGCCGAGGTCGATCTCCGATTCGATCCGGGCGTAGTTCGCGCCGAGGTACACGTCGGCCCAGGGCAGGCCGCGCAGGAAGCCCGGCAGCCAGTCGCGGCCGGCGAGGAAGTCGAAACTCTTGTACGCATCGAACTCGATGCCGCGGTTGGTGGCGCGCTCGGCGTTGCGGATCTGAAGCAGATTTCCCGAGGCCGGCACGCTGACCAGCTCGATCGGGCTGGTGAAGTCTTTCTGGAACAGCGCCACCGACAGGCTCTGGGTGGTGTCGAAGTAGTACTCCCAGCGCAGGTCCAGGCTCTCGATTTCGGCCTGGCGAAGCTCCGGATTGCCCTCGACGCGGATGTCGAGCTGCGGGTCGACGAAGTTGGCGCGGGTCTGTTCGCGGATGTCAGGCCGCGACAGGGTCTCGCTGTAGGCCAGGCGCAGCTGCGCGGCATCGGAATAGGCCCAGGTCAGGGTGCCGGCCGGCAGGCGGTCGGTCTCGTTCAGCACACCGACTTCCGGCGTGGCGTTGGGCGCGAAGGGCCGCACCGTGGTCACGGTCTGCAGCATCTGCTCCTCGCGCAGCCCGAGGTTCAGGCGCCAGTCGCGCCAGCTCGCGTCGAAGGCGACGTAACGCGCATCGAGCGCCTGTTCGGCCGAGTAGGCGTCGGTGGCGAGCGTGGTCTCCTGCAGGCGCAGTCCGTTCGGACCGATGTTCTCCGGTCGCAGCAGCTCCTCGAAGTCGAAGATCGGGCCGCTCGGGCGGCGTCCGGAGAAGCGGAAGCGGCGGATGGCGGACTGGCGCTCGCGCTCCATGCGCGCGGCGCCGGCCTGCAGCATCAGCCCGAAGCCGCCGGGCAGGGAGAGCGGGTACTTCAGGTCGAGGCGGTAGTCGCGCGCGCTGTCGTCGAGGCGCTCGAAGCGCTGCTCGTTGAAGCTCTCGAAGATAAAGTCCTGCTCCTGCTCGTCGAAGGTGAAGCGGTACTCGCGACGGTTGGGCGATTGCCGGCCCGCGCGCGCATCGGTGGCCTGCCAGGAAACGCCCAGTCCGCCGAGCGCGGCGAAGGCATGCTCGCCGGCCAGCTGCACCGTGGTCAGGCGGTTCTCCACCCACTCGAGCGACGTGATGCGGTCGATGTTGCCGGAGCTGGTGAGCCCTTCGTCGACCTGGGCCTCGTCCGTGGTCTGGCGCAGCTGGGTCGCGGTCAGGTTGACCGCATGCTGCTCGCCCAGGGTGAAGCCGAGCGCGGCGAAGCCGCTGACGTCGATCGCGCGCTCGGTCTTGTCGCGGCGGTAGTCTTCCGCGGTCAGCAGGCGATCCTGGAACAGGCTGAAGGTGCGCCGCTCCTCCTCGCGCGAGTCCCAGCTTTGCGCATAGCGCAGGGCGGCGAGGTAGCCCAGCGACCAGGCCCCGTCGGAGAAGCGGAAGTCGTCGCCCACGGCCAGGCCGAAGCCGGCGTTGGGGCCGATCTCGCGCTCGGAAACGCGGTAGCCGCCGGCCGCCAGGGCCTGGCCCAGGCCCTGCAGGTCCTGCGGATTGGTGGGCAGGCGCGGCGCGTCGAGCAGGCCCTCGGGCGCGGCACGGGCGCCGTCGTCCTCGCCGGTCCAGTCGCTGCCGCCGCCGGCGTAGCGCAGGCCGTCGTCGCCCGTGGTGCCGTCGCCGTAACCGACGCTGGCGCTGGCGCGCAGCAGGAAGCTGTCCGGCACGCCGCGGGTGCGCAGCTGGATGGTGCCGCCGCCGAACTCGCCGGGCATGTCGGCCGAATACGTCTTCTGCACCACGATGCCGCTCAGGATCTCGGTCGGGAACAGGTCGAGCGGGATGACGCGGCGGGTCGGGTCGGGGCTGGGGATCTGGGCGCCGTTGAGCAGCGCGCTGGAATAGCGCTCGCCCAGGCCGCGCACGTAGACGAACTTGCCGTCGACCAGGGTCAGGCCGGTGACGCGCTTGAGCG
>JANJTY010000146.1 GCA_024710865.1 Lysobacteraceae bacterium
GGCTGAGGATCTCGAACTGGCCGCTGCCCTGGCGCTGAAGCAGGGCCGAGGGATCGCCCTCCAGCTGCAGGTGGTCCTCGGCCTGCAGGGTAGTTTACGGCCAGGGCACGAAGCTGTACCAGCCCTCGCCCTCGTCGCGGCCATAGCGCCCGTGGCTCATCCACGGCCGGTCGGCCGCGCTCTCGCCGCGCGCCTCGCTGTAGCGTCGGTGCACGCGCAGCAGGCTCAGGCCCAGGCTCTCCTTCAGGCGCGCCTTCGACAGCGTCTTGCCGACCAGGCCGGAGCCGCGCGGCAGATTGACCTCGGTGACGTAGCGGCGCAGCGCGGTGTTCTCCTCCGGCAGCGCCGAGGGCGTGCGCTCGGGAATCAGGCGGCCACCCAGCGCGACCAGATAGACCGTGCCGACCGCCAGCACCGCCAGGCCGGTGGGCAGGAAGTCGAACATCGCGAAGGGCGTGTAGCCGGCCTGCACGAGCGCCTCCGACGCAAGCAGGTTGGGCGGCGTGCCCACCAGGGTGGTAAGGCCGCCGAGCAGCGAGCCGAACGACAGCGGCAGCAGCAGCTTGGTGACCGGCACGCCGGAACGCTGCGCGATGGCGAACACGCTGGGCAGGAGGATCGCCACTGCGGCGATGTTGTTCATGAAGGCGCTCATGCTGCCGACCAGCAGCATGACGCCGAAGGTGAGCCCGGCGCGTCCGCGCAGACCCGAGCGCATCACCGCGGCGGCGAGCGCGTCGGCGACGCCGGTGCGGACCATGGCGCCGGAGAGCATGAACATGCAGATCACCGTGATCACCGCCGGACTGGCGAAGCCGGTGAACGCCTCCTCGACCCGCAACAGTCCGGTCAGCAGCAACACCAGGAGCAGGCCCAGGGCCACCAGGTCCGCACGCACGCGCTCGGACGCGAACAGCCCCAGGGCCGCGAGAATCAGGCCCAGCAGCAGGAATTTGTCCATCCCCTGTCACAGACGCGCACCCGGTCTGGGCGCGTCGCGATTATGCGGGAAAGCCATGATCGGACAGCAGGGCGTGCGCTCGTCCAGGAGGGGTGGTGCCGGTCTGCACAACGACGTCACCGCATCCAGGGCCGGGGTCGCTCAGTACACCCCGTCGCGATCCGGAGGCGGAGGAGGCGGCGGCGGGGCCGGGAGGGCCTTGACCGCGGGCGGCGCGGCCGGGGGCTGCGGCGGAGCGGGCGGAGCAGGCGGCGGGACCAATCGACGCAGCACATCGTCCATGGCCGGTGTCTCTGGCATCGCCACTTCCAGCAGGCGCGGCTTGCGCTCGCGCAGGATCTCGAGCTTCGCCAGGGTCCCGCCGCCGACCCGGCCCAACCGCCGCAGCAGTCCAGCGGGACTGTCCACCGCCTCGCCGTCGACCCGCAGCACGACATCGCCGGGCTCGATTCCCGCCAGCTGGCCGCGTCCGTCCGCAAGGACCAACACGCCGCGATCCGCGCCGAAGTACCGCCCCAGCTTCGGTTCCAGCGCGGTGAGGCGCAGGCCGCGCCAGCGCAGGGCATCGAAGGCGGCGGGACCGAGGCAGTCCTCGGCATCGCCGCACCAGGCGGTGAAGGGCGCGAAGGCGGAGTAGTCGTACAGGCCCTCCAGCGCCTCCGGCGCGATCGCGCGGGTTCGCGCCAGTGCCGCCATCAACTGCGCCTGGTCGAAGTCGCCGGGCAGCAGCCGCGCTGCGGTGCCGAGTTCGGCTTCGGCCGTTTCGGTGCGACCCTCACGCACGAAACGCAGGCCAAGGCGCTGGCCGGGCTTGGCCGCCGCCAGGACCGCTTCGAGCGCGCGTCGGCGCTCGTCCTGCGATTTGCCTTCGATCGAGGTACCGCCCAGTGCGAGCAGGCGGTCGCCAGCGCGCAATCCGGCCCGCGCCGCCGGCCCGTCGGGCGTGACCGCGGCGATGCCGATGCCGGGGCCGTCCTCGCCCGAAAGCACGATGCCAAGGCGCGGACGCGGCGCCAGGAGGTGCTGCACATCCGCCCGTTCCAAGGCCTCGGCCGCCAACTGGTGCGAGAGCTCGGCGATGCGGGCCTGCTCGCGCGCCAGCACTTCCTCCGATTCGGCCAGGCGCGCGCGCAGGTCGGCCAGGTCGGCTTCGCTGCGGCCCTGGGCCCGCTCGGCGTCACGCTCGCGGCGCATGTCCTGCCGCATCTGCTCGATGCGATCCCGTATCTGGTCGGCCTGGGCTTCGCTGCCCTCCTGCGCGCCGACGGGTGCGATGGCGGCGCCCATCAGCGCGGCCAGGATGCTTGCCTTCAGGTTCATGGAACTCTCCCGGCCAGCGTGGCCGCGTTCAGAAAATGGTGGGTGGGGCGGTGGGTTCGCTGTCCTGCACGGCCAGCACGCGGGTACGCGCATCGAGTCCGGCCAAGCGCTGCAGGCGCAGCACCCGCTCCTGCCAGAGCCAGGCCTCGATCTCGGGCGAGGTCTGCGAACTGCCGAGCAGCGCGTCGATGCCGGCGATCTCCTCCTGCAGGCGGCCACGCAGGAACTGGCCCGCCGCGTCGCCCTCGTCCTGCACCTGCAGCAGCGCGAGCACCGATTCGAGGTGGGCGCTGCTCTGCTTCAGGCGCGCCAGGTCCGGCGTGGCTGCCGAGGCTCCGGGCGGGGGCAACGGCGGCTCGGGCTCCGGCCCGTCCGGCCGCGGCAGCCAGACCGCCAGCGCCAGCACCGCGGCCGCGGCCAGGCTCCAGCGCCGCAGGCGCTGCTGGCGACGGCGCCCGGCCAGGCGCCGCGCCAGCTCTGGCCAGTGGTCGCGAGCAGGACGCTGCAGCGGCAGGGCGCGCATCGCGGCCTCCGCGGCCACGTCGGTGGGAATGGACTCAGGCATGCGCTGGTGCCTCCACGGATGGGTCGAGCAGTTGCCGCAGGCGGCGCAGGCCGCGCATCACCTGGGTCTTGGAGAAGCTCTCGCTGCGCTGCATCAGCGCGCCGATCTCCTCGTGGGTATAGCCCTCGGCGTGGTACAGCCAGAGCACGCTGCGGGTGGTGGCCGGCAGCGCCGCCAGCGCCGCCTGCAGCTCGGCCGCGTCCAGCGCGCGCACGGGCAGGTCGGCCGTATTGGCCTGCAGCACGGCCTCGGGCAGGAGGTCGAAGGATTCGGTCGGGCGCCGGCGGCGCAGCCGCATCAGCGCCTCGTTGGCCGCGATCTGGCGCAGCCAGGCCCAGAACGGCACCTCGCCGCGGAACGAAGCCAGGCTGCAGAAGGCCTTGAACATCGCCTCCTGGAGCGCGTCCTCGGCCTCGCCGGCATCGCCCAGCAGGCGCAGGGCCAGCGAGTAGACCGGCGCTTCGAAGAGCCGGAACAGGTGCTCCTGCGCCGGTGCCACGCCACGCCGCGCCTGCGCCAGCAGGTCGGGGGGCAGTTCGATGTCGAAGGCCGAAGGCGCGCTCACGAAAGACCATGATGCGCGCCGGGGCGAAAGGGTCACAGGGCGGGGCGAGTCCGCCGCAGCGCGGCTGAGCCTGGGGCA
>JANJTY010000153.1 GCA_024710865.1 Lysobacteraceae bacterium
TCGACCTGCGCCAGAAGAACCAGCGCCCCGGCCGCAACCCCAAGACCGGCATGGAGATCCCGATCTCGGCCCGCACCGTCGTGACCTTCCGTCCGGGTCAGAAGCTCAAGGAGCGCGTGGAAGCGTATGCTGGATCCGGGCAGTAACCGCGAGCTTCCGCCGATCCCGGCCAAGCGCTACTTCACCATCGGTGAGGTCAGCGAGCTGTGCGAGGTCAAGCCGCACGTGCTGCGCTACTGGGAGACGGAGTTCCCCAGCCTCAAACCGGTCAAGCGGCGCGGCAACCGGCGCTATTACCAGCGCCACGATGTGCTGATCATCCGCCAGATCCGCTCGCTGCTGTACGAGCAGGGTTTCACCATCACCGGCGCGCGCCAGCGCATCGAAGGTGAACAGGGCAAGGCCGAGGCCAGCATCTCCAACCAGATCGTGCGCCAGGTGCGCATGGAGCTGGAAGAGGTCCTGGCCATCCTGCGGCGCTGATCCACCGGCTCGGGCCTCGCAATCGCTCCGCGTTGCCACTATACTTCCGCGCTTGCTCGCGACCCTTGGTCGCCGGCACGGGCGAAGACACCACAGGGTCCTTAGCCAACCGCAAGCCGTCGGGGCGTAGCGCAGCCTGGTAGCGCACTACAATGGGGTTGTAGGGGTCGCGAGTTCGAATCTCGCCGCCCCGACCATCTTGCGGATCCTCCTTCGCGGAGGCTGAATCGGAAAGGCGGGCCTCGGCCCGCCTTTTTCCGTTCCGGGGCGCGCGACGCCGATCAGCCGCCGAGGAAGCGCCCGTAGGCGCGCAGCCGCGCGTAACGCGCGTCCACCAGCGCCTTCGGCTCGGAGCGGGACAGACCGTCGAGGTTGGCGAGCAGGGTTTCCTTGAGCCGGTCGGCCATGGCCTTGGGATCGCGGTGCGCGCCGCCCAGCGGCTCCTTCACGATCTGGTCGATCAGGCCCAGCTCGAGCAGGCGTGGCGCGGTCAGGCCCATGGCCTCGGCCGCATCGCGCGCCTTGTCGGCCGACTTCCACAGGATCGAGGCGCAGCCCTCGGGCGAGATCACCGAGTAGGTGCTGTATTCGAGCATCAGGGTGCGGTCGCCCACGCCGATGGCGAGCGCGCCGCCGGAGCCGCCCTCGCCGATCACGGTGCAGATGATGGGCACGCGCAGCCGGCTCATCTCCAGCAGGTTGCGCGCGATCGCCTCGGACTGGCCGCGCTCTTCCGCGCCGACGCCGGGATAGGCGCCGGGGGTGTCGATGAAGGTCAGGATCGGCAGGCGGAAGCGCTCGGCCGTCTGCATCAGGCGCAGCGCCTTGCGGTAGCCCTCCGGCCGCGGCATGCCGAAGTTGCGCCGGATCTTGCTGCGGGTGTCGCGTCCCTTCTGGTGCCCGATCACCATCACCGCGCGGCCCTCGATGCGCGCCAGGCCCGCCACGATGGCGGCATCGTCGGCATAGGTGCGGTCGCCGGCCAGTTCCTCGAACTCCTCGCACATCAGGCCGAGGTAGTCCTGCGTGTAGGGCCGCTGCGGATGGCGCGCCAGCTGCGCCACCTGCCAGGAGCTCAGGTCGCGGAAGATCTCCGCGGTGCGGGTCTTGAGCTTCTCGCGCAGCTTGCCGATCTCGTCCTCGATGTTGAAGGCGCTGCCGTGCGAGGCATGGCGCAGCTCCGTGATCTTGGCTTCGAGCTCGGCGATGGGTTGTTCGAAATCGAGGAAGTTCGGATTCATCGGCGGATTCTAACGGGTTGCCGGTGGCGGCACGGGCTCAGCCGCCCTGCAGCCAGGGTTTGGCCAGGCTCAGGCTGACCTCGCGCACGCCGGGCAGGGCGCGCAGGGCGCCGAGCAGTTCGGGTTCGGCGCGCACGGAATGGCGGCCGTTGAGGTCGAGGACGCCGCGCGCCTTGGCGGTGCAGAGCGCCAGCCGTAGCGGGGTCGCGCCGGGGCGGTACTCGGCCAGGCAGGCCTGCAGGCGCTCGAAGCTGCCGGGTTCGCGCAGGTCGGCATTGATCGAGAGCTTGCGCGCCTGCGCCGCGCACAGGCTGCGCCATTCCCAGCAGCGCCGCACCTTGAGCGCGTAGCCGCCGGTGAAGCGGTCGTCGATCAGGCCGCCTTCGAGCAGGAGCAGGTTGTCGCGCCCGAGCAGGGCGCCGTACTGGGCCAGCTCGTTCGGGTAGAAGGTGCATTCGAGCCGGCCGCGGCCGTCCTCGATCAGCACGTTGGCCATGGTTTCGCCGCGCTTGCGCATCGCCACCACCATGCCGGCCAGCACCACCGCGGCCTCGCCGCGGCGGTCCTTGCGCTCGCCGTGGATGCGCTCGAGCTGGCCGAGGTCGACCCCGACCAGCTCCATCAGCTCGGCCCGGTGCGGGTCGATCGGATGGCCGGACAGGTAGCCGCCGAGGGTTTCGCGCTCGCCCGCCAGGCGCCGCTCCAGCGGCCATTCCGGCAGGGTTTCCATCGCCACCTGGATGCTGGGCTCGGGCCCGCCACCGCCGAACAGCGAGGCCTGTCCGGCCTCGCGCTCGCGCGCGAGCTGTTCGGTGGCCTTGAGCACCTCGGGCAAGGCGGTCATGAGCGAGGCCCGGTTCGGGCCGAGGCCGTCCAGGGCGCCGGCCAGGATCAGCGCCTCCAGCGCGCGCCGGTTCATGCGCGCGCCGCCGACGCGGCTGCAGAAGTCGAGCAGGTCGGCGAAGCGGCCGCGTTCGCCGCGCGCGCGCACGATGTCCTCGCAGGCGCCCTGGCCCACGCCCTTGACCGCACCCAGGCCGTAGCGCACCACCTTGGGCGCGATCGCGACGAAGGGGTGCTCGCTGGCGTTCACATCCGGCGGCAGCACCTCGATGCCCAGCGCACGGGTCTCGTCCAGGAAGCCGACCACCTTGTCGGTGTTGTCCATGTCGGCGGTGCAGGTCGCGGCCATGAACTCGGCCGGGTAGTGGCACTTGAGCCAGGCGGTCTGGTAGGCGACCAGGGCATAGGCCGCGGCGTGCGACTTGTTGAAGCCGTAGCCGGCGAACTTCTCCATCTGGTCGAACACGGCATCGGCGATGTTCAGCGCGATGCCGTTGGCCTGCGCGCCGGCGCGGAAGATCTCGCGCTGCTTGGCCATCTCCTCGGGCTTCTTCTTGCCCATCGCGCGGCGCAGCAGGTCGGCGCCGCCGAGCGAATAGCCGCCCAGGTCCTGCGCGATCTGCATCACCTGTTCCTGGTAGACCATGATGCCGTAGGTCGGGCCCAGGATCGGGGCCATGCGCGGATCGAGGTACTCGACCGCCTGGCGCCCGTGCTTGCGCTCGATGAAGTCCGGGATCAGGTCCATGGGACCGGGGCGGAACAGCGAGACCAGGGCGATCAGGTCCTCGAAGCGGTCCGGCTTGGCCTGCTTCAGCAGCTTGCGCATGCCGGCCGATTCGAACTGGAACACCGCCACCGTGTCGCCGCGCGCGAACAGCTTGTAGGTGGGCGCATCGTCCAGCGGCAGGCGCGCCAGGTCGAGCGGGGGCTTGCCCTCCTTCGCGCGGCGGCGGTCGATCGCGGCCACCGCCCAGTCGATGATGGTCAGCGTGCGCAGGCCGAGGAAGTCGAACTTGACCAGGCCCATGGCCTCGACGTCGTCCTTGTCGAACTGGGTGACCGGGTTCTTGCCGCGCGCGCCCTCGTCGTGTTCGGCGAACAGCGGGCAGAACTCCGACAGCGGCTCGGGTGCGATCACCACGCCGCCGGCGTGCTTGCCGGCATTGCGGGTCAGGTCCTCCAGCTTGAGCGCGAGGTCGACCAGCTCGCGCACCTCGTCTTCGCCCTCGTAGCGCTGCACCAGGTCGGGCGAGACCAGGCTGTCGTCCTTGCGCGCCTTCTCGCTGCGTCCCAGCGCGTCCTCCAGGCCGATGCCGAGCGTGTTCGGGATCAGCTTGGCGATGCCGTCCACCACCGGGAAGGGCAGGCCGAGCACGCGTCCGCAGTCGCGCACCACGGCCTTGGCCGCCATGGTGCCGTAGGTGATGATCTGGCTGACGCGGTCGCGGCCGTACTTGCGTGCGACGTAGTCGATGACCTCGTCGCGCCGGTCCATGCAGAAGTCGATGTCGAAGTCGGGCATCGACACGCGTTCGGGGTTGAGGAAGCGCTCGAACAGCAGGTCGTACGGCAGCGGATCCAGGTCGGTGATGCCCAGCGCCCACGCCACCAGCGAGCCGGCACCCGAACCTCGGCCGGGACCGACCGGGATGTCGTGTTCCTTACCCCAGTTGATGAAGTCCGCCACGATCAGG
>JANJTY010000170.1 GCA_024710865.1 Lysobacteraceae bacterium
CGCATGAGGTGCACGCCCTGAGCGGCCTTGCCGTAGCTGTTCAGGGTGCCGCGGTAGGTCCATTCGGCGGCGGGAGTGCTGCCTGCGGCAAAGGCCAGCAGCAGGGCCGGAAACATCAGGACAGGTCGCGGCATCGGACGATCTCCAGTATCAGGGCGACTCGAATCCATCGCGGAAGACGCCATCGGGACTGCAGTCGAGCGCGGCGCCCTTGGTCTGTACGCGGGCCTGCAGTTCGTAGGGGGCAGGATCGGGGCTGCGCGGCAACACGCGCGCCTGCACCTCGAACGCGGCACCGGCATCGATGGGCGTCATCGCGGGCCGCACCGCGGCGCGGGTGATTTCGAAGGGGGACGCTTCGGGCGCGCGCTGCGGCGCGCGCGCCGGCGGGGACGCGAAGACGCCCGCCGGGAGCAGCGAGAGCAGCATCAGCAGCGAAGGCCGGCCCATGCCCCACTCCCCTCGCGCCAGGAAGGCGCGGTCCATTCTTGCGCTGCGGGGTTGTATTGTCCACGTGGGGCGACAGGCCCAGGCGGGTTTGAAACCGGCGGGGTTGCAGAACCGACCGCGTGTGGGCGCACGCGCGCCTCGGCGCAGGGACGGACGGGGGCGGTTCCGTGACTGCGGAGAGGTGGCCTATCGGGCACAATCACGCGGCTCGACGCGGGGGTCTGACCCTGCGTCCCCCACCGCCGCGAGAAGCCGACGATGTCACGTGTACCCTCCGTTCGTTCCCACGCCCTGGCACGGGCAGGGCGCAGCCTGCTCCTGCTCACCCTGCTTCCGCTGGGCTCCAGCGCCTGGGCCCAGTGCGTCAACCTGGCCAGCCTGGGGGTGGCGAGCAGCCAGAGTTTCGACACGCTGTCGAACAGCGCCGGCTCCACCACCAACAACCTGACCCTGACCGGCTGGTTCATGATCGAAGCCGGCGGCGGCGCGCGCGACAACGACCAGTACGCGGTCGACAACGGCGCGAGCAACACCGGCGACACCTACAGCTACGGCGGCCCCGGAAGCACCGATCGCGCCCTGGGCTCGCTGCAGAGCGGCACCCTCATCGCCACCGTCGGCGCCTGCTTCACCAACGCCACCGGGGCCAGCATCACCAGCCTGGACCTGGCCTACACCGGCGAGATGTGGCGCCTCGGCACGGTGGGTCGTCTGGATCGCATGGACTTCCAGTTCAGCACCGACGCCACCAGCCTGGATACCGGCACCTGGACCAACGTCGACGAACTGGATTTCTCCACGCCCGACAGCAGCGGCACCGCCGGCGCGCGCGACGGCAATGCCGCTGGCTTCCGCACCGCGCGATCGCACAGCATCGGCGGCAGCCTGTCGATCGCCAACGGGCAGGAGTTCTGGATCCGCTGGACGGATTTCAACGCCAGCGGCGCCGACGACGGCCTGGCAGTGGACGATTTCTCCCTCACGCCGCAGGCCGGCGCGCCGCCGCAGCCGGCCCTCAGCATCAACGACGTCGCGCTGGTCGAGGGCGATGCCGGCACCACCAATTTCGTGTTCACCGTCAGCCTGAGCCAGCCGGCGGGGGTCGGCGGCGTCAGCTTCGACATCGCCACCAGCGACAACACGGCCACGGCCGCGAGCGGGGACTACGTCCCGCAGTCCCTGACCGGTCAGACCATTCCCGCCGGGAACTCGACCTACGCCTTCGCCGTGCTGGTCAACGGCGATTCCGCGGTCGAGCCGAACGATACCTTCTTCGTCAACGTCACCAACGTCACCGGCGCCACGGTGAGCGACGGCCAGGGCACCGGCACGATCCTCAACGACGACGTCGCGCTCACGCCGATCCACGACATCCAGGGTCCGGGCGCCTCCTCGCCCATCGTCGGCGCCACGGTGACCACGCGCGGCATCGTGACCGGCGTGCGCTCCAACGGGTTCTTCCTGCAAATGCCCGACGCCGAAGTGGATGCCGACCCCGCGACGTCCGAAGGCATCCTGGTGTTCACCGGCGCCGCACCGCCGGCCGCGGCCGCGGTCGGCAACCGGGTGCAGGTGAGCGGTACGGTCACCGAGTTCGTGCCGGCGCAGGATCCGCTGCAGCCGCCGCTGACCGAGATCACCTCGCCCACCGTCACCCTGCTGAGCGCGGGCAACCCGCTGCCGGCCGCGGTTGCACTGAGCCCCACCTTCCCCGACCCGGCCGGCCCCTTCGACCAGCTCGAGCGGCTGGAAGGCATGCGCGTCAGCATCGCGTCCCTGACCGTCAGCGGCCCCACCCTCGGCAGCATCACCGAGGCCAGTGCCTCCGCCACCAGCAACGGCGTGTTCTACGGCGTGGTGACCGGCAACCCGCGCCCGTTCCGCGAGCCCGGCATCCAGGCGCCCGACCCGGCCCCGGCCGGCAGCATCCCGCCGATTCCACGCTTCGACAGCAACCCCGAGCGGATCCGGGTCGACAGCGACAACCTGGTCGGCGGCCCCCTGATCGACGTCGGCGCCGGCGCCGTCGTGACCGGCCTGGTCGGCCCGCTCGACTACACCTTCCGGTCGTATTCGATCAATCCGGACCCCGGCGCTACGGTGGGAGTCAGCGGGGGACCGACCCCGACGGCCGTCACGCCGCCCGACACCTTCGGCTTCACCGTCGCGACCTACAACCTGGAGCGCTTCTTCGACACCGTCAACGACCCGGCCATCGGCGAGCCGGTCCTGACGCCGGCGGCCTTCGATGCGCGCCTGGCAAAGGCCTCGCTCGGCATCCGCGACTTCCTGCACATGCCCGACATCCTGGGCGTGATCGAGGTCGAGAACCTCGGCACCCTGCAGGCGCTCGCCAGCCGCATCTCCGCCGACGCGATCGGCGCGGGCCAGCCCGACCCGCTGTACGCGGCCTACCTGGTGGAAGGCAACGATGTCGGCGGGGTCGACGTGGGCTACCTGGTCAAGACCGCCGAGGTCACGGCCGGCACGCCCCGCGTCGCCGTCGACGCCCTCACCCAGCTCGACGCAGCCGAGCTGTTGCTCAACCCTGACGCCAGCACCGCGCTGCTCCACGATCGCCCGCCGCTGCTGCTGGAGGCGACGGTCAATCATCCCAACGGCAACAGCTTCGCGCTCAGCGTGATCGTGAACCACCTGCGCTCGCTCAACGGCGCGGCCAGCGTGGGGCCGGCCCCGAACGGCTGGCCGACGGAAGGCGATCGCGTGCGCGCCAAGCGCCTGCGCCAGGCCGAGTCGCTGGCCAACCGGGTGCAGGCCCTGCAGGCGGCCGATCCGAACGAACCCATCCTGTTGATCGGCGACTTCAACAGCTTCGAGTTCAACGACGGCCTGGTGCACGGCCTTGCCGTGATCGCCGGCCAGCCGGTGCCGGACAACGAGACCGCCGTGCCGGGCGACGGCGTGGATCTGGTCAATCCGGACCTGCAGCTGCTGCAGGACGCCGCCGACCAGCGTTACTCCTTCGTGTTCGACGGCAATGCCCAGGCGCTCGACCACATGCTCGCCAACCAGGCGCTGATCGACGCCACCACGAACGTGCGCGTCGAGCATGCCCGCATCAATGCCGATTTCGCCGAGACGCAGCGCAACACCCCGGACGTGCAGCGCCTCTCCGACCACGACCCCAGCGTGGCCTACTTCGGCCTGGCCTCGTTCCCGGTCGAACTGATCGAGTTCAGCGTCGACTGACCGCCTGCGACGGGCTGGTTGCTGCGGCAGCCAGCCCGTCGATCGGACCTCTGCGCAGCGGCCGACCAGGGCCGGATGCTGCCCCCTGCCCCAGCGCATGATCGCCCGAGCGCGCGGCAGGATCGAATGGATGGCACCGGGCTTCGCCCAGGCCCACCGCTATCGATCACGCGAGCCGGCGAGCGCCTTGGCGGGTCCAACTGCGGCCTGTCCCGGCCCGGGCAAGCAGGGACGTCACGGAGGACGCCGCGCAGGCGCTTGAGCCGTTGTCCTTCGACCTGTTTCCGCGTGATGTCGATTGCATCGACCGGTGGCCGTCATCCAGTCCGCGCCTGAGGAAAGCATCGGCATGGGCTTCGACCCGCGCAGGCCCCTCAGTGAGAGGACGCCGCCGACCCGGCCTCCAAGAAGGCGCTGAGCTACCGCGCCGCCCTGCGCGAAGGCTTCGAATCCCTCGCCCGTCGGCCGGTGAGCGTGAGCACTGCTGTGCGGGTTTGCTCGCGCCTCAAGGGCAGCGTCATGGACATCCGCCGCATTTCCGGCACCGCCCTGCGCAACGCCGCCACCGGTGACGTGATCTACTCCCCGCCCGAGGGCGAAGCCCTGCTGCGCGACAAGCTCGCCAACTGGGAACGCTTCATCCACCAGGCTGCCGACATCGTCCCGCTGATCCGCATGGCGGTGGCGCACTACCAGTTCGAGGCCATCCATCCCTTCCTCGACGGCAACGGCCGCACCGGCCGCGTGCTGAACCTGCTGATCCTGGTCAAACAGGGCCTGCTCGACCGGCCCATCCTCTACCTGTCGCGCTACGTGCTGCGCCGCCGCGCCGACTACTACCGCCTGCTGCAGGCGGTGACCCGCGAAAGCGCCTGGGAGGACTGGATCGGCTTCATGCTGGACGCCGTGCGCGAGACCGCGCACTGGACGCGCGACAAGGCGCTCGCCATCCAGCGCCTGCAGCTCGCTGCTGCCGAGCACATGAAGGCCCGCGCTGCAAAGATCTACAGCCGCGAACTCGTAGATGCCCTGTTCGTGCAGCCCTACTGCCGCATCCCGAATCTGGTCGACGCCGGCATCGCCAAGCGCCAGACCGCTTCGGTCTACCTCAAGCAGCTGGCCGACATCGGCATGCTGAGCGAGCAGAGGGTCGGCCGCGAGAAGCTGTTCGTGCATGGCCCGTTCCTGCGGCTGCTGACCAGCGATGAGAACGATGTGCCTGACTACTCCACCCGCGGCAGTCGCCACCAAGCGCGCGCACCCGCAGCTGCGCCGATCGAGCAGTCCTGACAGAGCAACTCAAA
>JANJTY010000252.1 GCA_024710865.1 Lysobacteraceae bacterium
ACGTTATGCAAAGCCCGGCGTGGGCGGCGCCGTGCAGGCCTATGCCCGCCTGGCGGGCGAATACGGCTTGAGCCTGACCCAGCTCGCGCTCGCCTTCGTCTACACGCGCTGGTGCGTCACCAGCACCATCATCGGCGCCACTACCCTGTCACAGCTGCAGGAGAACGTCGCCGCCTGGGATCTCGCCCTGCCGCCGGAGGTGCTGGCCAAGGTCGAGACACTGCATGCGGTGCATGGCAGTCCTGCGCCCTGAGTGTCGAGCCGCGAGACGCGTGCCTGCGTCCAGCGGCCTCAGCGCGTGGCCGGTGCCTGTGCGGGGGGCTGAGCGGGGCTGCCTGCCGCCGGGGATGCCGTGGCTGCGGACGGATCGGTTGCCGCGGGCGTGCCTGGCAGGGTCGGGAGCTGGGTGAGTTGGGCCGGCACGACCTCGAGCTTGCGTTCCAGCATGTAGTCGTTCATGTCGCGCCAGCCGGCAAACACCGCGGCCTTGTCGGCCGACGGGTTGAGTGTGTAGCAGTCCTCCAGTGAGCGGCCGGAATGTCGGCAGCCACTGCCAATGGCGCGTCCTTCCGCTTCCATCCGTGCCGCATCGCGCTCCGGGTTGGGCAGTTCGAGCAGTTCGGCGATCTGATCGCATCCCGTCGCAAGCGGCAGCAACGCGAGCAGCGCAAGGGTGGGCAGGAGCTTGGGCAGGGTGCGACGGTGCATGGTCGGGGCGATCGGAGTGGGCTGCAGGGTAGGGCGTTGAGTGCTTATCGGCAGGCGCGTCGGATACTTGATGCCGGCCCCGCATGTTACATCCGGGGGCACCCGCTTGACGCGCTGGCAACACTATAATCCGCGTGCTTGCGGGCCGTCGGTCCGGGCTTCTCGTCCTGTGTGTCAAGTATATGTATATGAAGCGTTTTCGTGGTTCATTCGGCCCTCTGGCCGCCAGCCTTTTCGTCACCTTCGCGTGCGCGCTTCCGGCGCAGGCCGCGGCCCCTCTGCAAGTGGAGCTTCATCATCGCCTGCCCGAGAGCCGGGTCGGCGCGCTGGCCGACCTGGTCGAGCGCTTCAATGCCCAGTCCAAGGACGTGCGGGTCGTGCTCAGCGACGTCGATTGGCGTGCCGGCAATCCGCACATGATGATTCTCGAAGGCGATGACGAGGAGGAGTTCGTCTCCGGCAAGCCGCGCTTCAAGCCCTTGCATGCGCTCATGCGCGAGAGCGGCGTGGCGCTGCAGGCCGTGCGTCCGCCGGCGATGATGACGCGTACGCCTGTCGATGCCCAGGGGCGTCTGCTGGCCTTGCCGATCGGACTGTCCACGCCGGTGCTCTTCCTCAACCGTGATGCCTTGCGGCGCGCTGGCATGAACCCCGAGACGACGGCCATCTCCACCTGGTTCGACCTTCAGGAGACACTGGGGCGCCTGGCCGATGCCGGCCATACCTGCCCCTACACCGTGTCGGAGCCGGGCCGGGTGATGGTGGAGAATCTCAGTGCGTGGCACAACGAGCCCGTGGCCGCAATGCGTGACAAGCGCGTCGTGCCCAGTTTCAACGGCATGTTCCAGGTCAAGCATGTGGCGATGATGGCGAGCTGGACGCGTGCCCGCTATCTGCATGTGTTCGATCAGCAGGCAGAGTCCGAGCGCCGCTTTGCCAGTGGCGACTGCGCGGTGATTGCCGCCCCCTCGGCAAGCTGGGTGGACTTCCGGCGCAGTGGTCAGGTCGATGTCGGTGTCGTCCGTCTGCCGTATTACGACGACTTCCCCGGTGCGCCGCAGAACACCGTTGCCGACGGCCCTGCTCTGTGGGTCTCGGCGGGCAAGAAGCCGACCGAATACAAGGCGGTAGCACGCTTCGTGGCCTTCTGGCTGCAGCCTGAGAACCAGGTCGCGTGGCAGCGCGAGACGGGCTATCTGCCGCTCAATCGTGCCGGCCTGCTGGCGTCGACGAGCGAACTGCTCGGTGATGACCTCGACAACGTCCGCGTTGCGGTCGAGCAGCTCACCAACAAGCCGGCAACGCCGCAGTCTTCCGCTCAGCCTGCGGTCGAGCGCAGCAAGGTGCGTCGTATCCTCGACGAGGAACTGGCCGGTGTGTGGGCGGACGAGAAGGCCGCCAAGGAGGCGCTCGATAACGCCGTCATGCGGGCGCAGGGCGGCCAGTAGCGCTTGTGGATATTGCCTGCGGGTACGGGCACTTGCGACCAGCCGGAAGCAGGTTTCGCTCCCGGCTGGTCGGCTTGACGCCGCGCGCGCGCGGCGCCTAACATCCCGCTTTTTTCGCGAGCGTGTCCGCCTTGTCCGTCAAGCAGCTATTCGCGCCGATCGCCGCCGACATGCAGGCAGTCGACGCCGTCATTCGCGATCGTCTCTACTCCGATGTCGTCCTGATCCGTCAGGTGGCGGAGTACATCATCCACAGCGGCGGCAAGCGCTTGCGTCCGGCACTGGTCCTGTTCACCGCGGGCGCCATGGGTTACAAGGGCACGCAGCACCATGAGCTTGCTGCGGTGGTTGAGTTCATTCATACCGCGACCTTGCTGCATGATGACGTTGTCGACGAGTCCGACCTGCGGCGTGGCAACAAGACGGCCAATGCGATGTTCGGCAATGCGGCCTCGGTGCTTGTGGGCGACTTCCTCTACTCGCGCGCCTTTCAGATGATGGTCGGGGTGGACAACATGCGCGTGATGCGCGTGCTGGCCGATGCGACCAACGTGATTGCCGAAGGCGAGGTGTTGCAGCTCCTGAACTGTAACAACGCAGATGTCGTCATCGACGATTATCTGCGCGTGATCCGCTACAAGACCGCCAAA
>JANJTY010000298.1 GCA_024710865.1 Lysobacteraceae bacterium
TGGTGGGCCCGCCGCCCGCCCCTGGCGGCCGCGCCACCCCCCGCGACCGTCACCCGCACCGACGGATCCGACTGAACCACGCAGCATGGACCCCAGCCTGCCCCGCCACCTCGAACACGCGCTGGCGGACGCGCCCTCCGGCCCGCTCTGCGTCGGCTTCAGCGGCGGCGGCGATTCGCTCGCCCTGCTGTACGCTCTGGCGCAGCTGCCCGCTGCGCGCGCGCGCGGCCTGCGCGCCCTGCATGTGGCGCATGGACTGCACCCGGACTCGCTCGCCTGGGCGGCGCGCTGCGTCGAGCACGCCGCGCGCATCGAGGTCCCGCTGCAGGTGCTGTCGGTGCGGGTCGACATGGCTGCCGGCGAAGGCATCGAGGCGGCGGCGCGGCGGGCGCGCTATGCGGCATTGGCCGCGGCCATGGCCCGCGACGAGCTGATGCTGACCGCGCACCACCGCGACGACCAGGCCGAGACCCTGCTGTTGCGCCTGCTGCACGGCGCCGGGACGGAAGGCTTGGCCGGCATGCGCCCGCTACGCCGTTTCGGTCCGGGCTGGCTGTGGCGCCCGCTGCTGGCGCTGGGACGCCAGTCCCTGCGCGATTACGCCGCAGCGCAGGCCATCGACTGGATCGAGGACCCGGCCAATGCCGATGCGCGCTTCGCACGCAGCTGGCTGCGCGGCTCGGTCCTGCCGCTGCTGGCGCAGCGCTGGCCGGACGTCGACGCGCGCCTGGCGCTGGCCGCCGAACGCCTGCGCGAGGAAGACGCTGTGCTGGCGGGCGAGGCACGGCGCGCGCTCGCGGCGGTGCGCTCGCTCGCGCCGCAGGCGCTGCAGGGCGAGGGCGTCGCTGCCCTGCCGCCCGCGCTGCGCCGGCGTGCCCTTGGCCTGTGGCTGGACGAACTCGGCCTGCCGCGTCCACCCGCACCGGTCTGGACTCGCATCGAGCCCGAGCTGCTCGCGGCGCGGCTGGATGCCGAGCCAAGGCTGGCCTGGCGCGGCGCTGAACTGCGCCGCTACCGCGGTCTGCTCTACGCCATGCCCACGCGGATGGCGATCTCCACGGACTGGGAGATCGAATGGGACGGCCGCCAGACCCTGCGCCTGCCGCCGGGTTTCGGCACGTTCTGGCTCGATCCGGCGCCTACTACGCCACTGCGATGGAACGTGCGCCCGCGCCGCGGCGGCGAGCGCATCCGCCTGCACGATGCGACCCGCAGCGAGCTGCGCCTGCGCCTGCAGGAGATCGGCCTGCCACCCTGGCAGCGCGAGTACCTGCCGCTGCTGTTCGAAGCGCAGGGCGAACTGCTGGCCGCAGGCGATCTGCTGCAGGCGCAGGCGCTGCGGGTGCAGCTCGCCGAACTCCATTGCGCGCTGCGCTGGCAGCCGGATTGATTCCGCCCTCGCCCACGGTCAGACTTGCTGCATGCCCACGCCCAGCCCAACCCAGGAACCCAGCGCGGTGGCCGACTTCGAGCACTCGCTCGACGAGCTCGAACGCCTGGTCCAGCGCCTCGAGAAAGGCGACCTCACCCTGGACGACTCGCTAAAGGCCTACGAACAGGGCATCGGCCTTTTCCGGCGCTGCCAGACCGCGCTGCAGCAGGCCGAGCTGCGCGTGCGCCTGCTGACCGATCTGGACGATCCGGACAGCGCCTCCGACCTGCCCACCTCCGATGCGCCCTGAGTCGCGCATCTCGGCCTGGACCGAGCGCCTGGAGGGCGTGCTGGACTTCGTCCTGCCGCCGGAAAACGAATCGCCTGAACGCCTGCACGCGGCCATGCGCTACGCTGCGCTCGGCGCCGGCAAGCGCGTGCGACCGCTGCTGGTCTACGCCGCCGGCACCGCGCTCGGCGCGAGCGAACGCCTGCTCGACCTTCCGGCCGCCGCGGTCGAGCTGGTGCACGCCTATTCGCTGGTGCACGACGACCTGCCGGCGATGGACGACGACAGCCTGCGCCGCGGCCGGCCGACGGTGCACATCGCCTTCGACCACGCCACTGCGATCCTCGCTGGCGACGCCCTGCAGACCCTGGCCTTCGACGTGATCGCCAACACCAGCCTGCCCGCCCTGCTGCGCATCGAGATCGTGCGCAGCCTGGCCCAGGCCTCGGGCTCGCGCGGCATGTGCGGCGGTCAATCGCTCGACCTCGCCGCCACCGGCGCCAAACTCGAGCTCGACGCGCTCGACCGCATGCACGCGCTCAAGACCGGCGCCCTGATCCGCTCCGCGGTGCGCATCGGCGCGATCGTCGCGGGCGCCGACCAGGACGCGCTGGACCGGCTCGACCGCTACGCCACCGCGCTGGGGCTGGCCTTCCAGATCCGCGACGACATCCTCGACGTGGAAGGCGCCTCGGAGATCACCGGCAAGACCCGCGGCAAGGACGCGCGCCAGGGCAAGTCGACCTACGCCACCCTGCTCGGGCTCGACGTCTCGCGCGAGCGCCTGCGCGAGCTGGCCGCCACCATGCAGACCGCGCTCGATGGCTGGGACGCCGACTGCGAGCCGCTCGCCTGCCTCGCGCGCCTGACGGTGGAACGCGCGCGCTGAGCAGCGCCCGGGCCGAGCCGCTTCGCCAGCCCCGCAAACGACGAAGCCCGGCGCAAGGCCGGGCTTCGTGCGTTGCGGATCCGCGCTGCGCTTACTTGATCAGGCGCAGGGCGAACGGATAGCGGTAGGTCTCGCCGTTGTTGGCCTTGATGCCGGCCATGATGGTCAGCACCAGGGCGGCGATGCCCACGATCGGCAGCAGCAGGAAGCCGATCAGGATGATCGTCAGCAGCAGGCAGACCAGCACCGCGATGAACACGGTGATCTGGAAGTTCAGCGACTCCTTGCCCTGGTCGTCGACGAAGGGCATCTCGGCCTTCTTGATCTGCCAGATGATCAGCGGTCCCAGGATGCTGCCGAACGGGATCAGGAAGCCGATCAGGGCCGACAGATGGGCAAACATCGCCCACTGACGTTCCTCGGCGCCCGGGCTGGCGGCGGGCATGCTGTCAGCGGTTTGGGTTTCGTTTTCGCTCACGCTTTTTCTCCCCACGGTGTGAAGCGGTTGTCGATGCGCACTCTCAAGCGCGCGCCCCGGCCTGTCAAGTGCGAAACGCTGATCAGGACTCGCCTGCCACGGTCATGCGCCCGACCAGGATCGAGCCGGTCAGGATGTGCGAGCGGCGGTCGACATCCGAGCCCACCGCCTCGATCGCCTGGAACATGTCGGCCAGGTTGCCGGCGATGGTGATGCCGTCCACCGGGTAGGCGATCTGCCCGTTCTCGATCCAGAACCCGGCGGCGCCGCGCGAGTAGTCGCCGGTCACGGTGTTGACGCCCTGCCCCATCAGTTCCGTGACCAGCAGGCCGCGGCCCATGCCGCGCAGCAGCGCGTCCAGCCCGCCGGCGTTGGCGTCCAGCACCAGGTTGTGCACGCCGCCGGCATTGGCGGTGGTGGCAAGGCCGAGCCGGCGCGCCGAGTAACTGCCCAGCACGTAGCGCTGCAGCACGCCCTCGCGCACCAGGTCGGAATCGCGCGTGGCCACGCCCTCGGCGTCGAAGGCGCCGCTGCGGTGGCCGCGCATGAGGTGCGGGCGCTCGGCGATGCCGAACCAGGCCGGGAACAGGCGCTGGCCGACCGTGTCGAGCAGGAAGGAGGCGCGCCGGTAGAGCGCGCCGCCCGAGACCGCGCCGACCAGGTGACCGACCAGCGAGCGCGCCACCTCGGCGGCGTACAGCACCGGGTACTCGCCGGTCGCCACGCTGCGCGGGTCGAGCCGCGCCACGGTGCGCTCGGCCGCGAGCCGGCCGACACGCTCGACCGGATCGAGGTCCGCGAAGGCGGAGGTGCTGCTGTACCAGTAGTCGCGCTGCATGCCATCGCCCTCGCCCGCGATCAGCGAACAGGACAGGCTGTAGCCGGTGCTGCGCTCGCGTCCGACGAAGCCGTGGCTGTTGGCATAGACCGAAACGCTGGCGCTGGCGCCGATGGAGGCGCCCTCGGAATTGGCGATGCGCGCATCCGCATCGCGCCCGGCCTGCTCGCAGCGCCGGCCGAGTTCGATCGCCTCCTCGGCGCTCAGCTCGCGCGGATGCCAGCGGTCGTATTCGGGGCAGTCGGTCGCCATCAGGGCGGCCTCGGCCAGGCCGCTGGCCGGGTCGGCTTCGGTATGGCGCGCGATGGCGCAGGCCTGCTCGAGGCTGGCGCGGATCGAGTCCGGCTCGAGGTCGGCGGTACTGGCGCTGCCCTTGCGCTGGCCGAAGTAGACCGTGACGCCGAGGCCGCGGTCGCGGGTGTACTCGACCGTCTCGACCTCGCCCAGGCGCACGTTCACGCTCAGGCCGCGGTCTTCGCTGAGCGAGACCTCGGCCTGGCTGGCGCCCAGGCGCGCGGCCTGTGCGAGCACCTCGCGGGCCAGTCCGGAGAGGCGGTCCAGGCGCTCGCTGCTGTCGTCCTGCGGAATGGGTTTTTGGTTCATCGCGTATGCTTGCGGAGAGAGTGGGAAAGGATGGGAAAACGATGCGCGGACGCGATCCGGAAACCGGCGAGTTCTACAGCCCCAGCCGCAGCGAACAGCGGCGCGAGGCCCTGGAGGTGCTGACCCTGGCCGAACAGCTGATGGGACTGACGCGGGCCCAGCTCGATCAGCTGCCGATGGAGGCGGAACTGCGCGAGCTGGTGCTGGAAAGCCAGCGCATCACCGCGCCGGTGGCGCGCAAGCGCCAGCTGCACTACCTGGCCAAGATCATGCGCCGGGAGGAGGACGAAGCGCTGGACGCGATCCGCCAGGCCCTGGACCACGACCGCAGCCAGTCGCGCCGCGAAACCGCCGAACTGCACCGCATCGAAGCCTGGCGCGAGCGCCTGATCGAGGAAGGCGACGACGCGCTGTCGGAACTGGTGACCGAATTCCCCGACGCCGACCGCCACCGCCTGCGCCAGCTCGCGCGCACGGCCAAGGACGAGCGCCTGCACAACCGGCATCCTCACTGCTTCCGGGAGCTGTTCCGGGAACTGCGCGACCTGCTGGCGGAGCGGGACGCGTAGGGCGCACGCGTCGGAGCGCTTAGGGCCACTGCGCCGGTCAGGTCCGGTCGGCGACGCGATAGCCTGCGTTGAGCCAATGCCAGGTGAGCTGCAGTCGTTGGCGAAGGCGGGCCTTCGTAGGATGGGGTGAGGGGAGCGAACCGCAAGTTGGGCGTTGTGCCGCGGTCGCGCGGTGTGGCTTCTTGAAGCTTTGAAGCAGAGCCGAGCTTTAAAGCAAAGCTTTCGTGCCCCTTCGGGGCGCGAGTTACTTCTCTTTGCTTGCCCAAAGAGAAGTAACCAAGAGAAAGGGCACCCCCGTCCCGCGCCGCGCAGGCGGAGCCTGCGCGGTGCCCTGCGCTGCTCGCCATGACCGGGCCGGCGCGAACTCGCACATCCATGTGCTCGAACATGCGCGCCTTGCTCCCGGTCCTGGCTGCGCTGCTCGGCACGGGCCGAAAGGGGGTCTGAGAGCGAAGAGCAGGAGCAACGGCAAGAGCCAAAGCGCCGCAATCTTGCCGGCGTTGGCTTCTGC
>JANJTY010000340.1 GCA_024710865.1 Lysobacteraceae bacterium
GGGTTCGCTTGCGTCGCGACGGGGTTCAGGCGCGTGCCTGCATCGCATCCCGCGCCGGCGCATCGATCGCCTGGCCGGATTCCACCCCGCCCGCGCGCTGGAGGTAATCCTCGTAGGCCGGAATCGAGATCGCTGCGAACACCGCCAGAAGGGCGATCAGGACGAACACCACCACGAAGGCGACCACGCAGCCGTGCGGCGAGCGCCGCTGCCGCTCCGGCTGCGCGGTGTAGGCCCAGCGATCGACCACCTGGGTGCTGGCGACGAAGTCGTGCAGGGCCTGCTTGCGCTCGGTGAAGGCCGCCATCAGGAAGCCGATGTAGAGCGTGAGATAGGACAGTGCCGCCGCCGCCCAGCGCCCCAGCGCGTGGCCCGGCGCCAGGCGCTGGCCGGACAGGTCGACCACCTTGATGCCGAGCAGCAGCTTGCCCGGCGTGGCCTGGCTGGCGCTGCTCTCGAAGCCGACGAAATAGGCCGCGGCGAAGAACAGGTAGAGCGGATAGACCAGCAGCATGAGTCCACCCATCGCCTGTTCCAGCGCGTCGCCGCCGCCGCCCAGGGCGCCTGTCGCGCCGGCACCGACCAGCAGGGTGAAGAACACGGCGTAGAACACCGCGCTCAGGATCATCTGGTCGACGAACAGCGCCACCCAGCGGCGCAGGAAGCCGGCCGGCACGACATCGCTGGCGTCGATCGCGCCCGCGGGGGCTTCGTCCTGCAGGGCCGCGCGTGGCGGCGCATAGGCATTGGTCTCGGCCGGGGCTGGCGCGGGCGCGGCGGCGGGTGCGGGCATCGGCGCCGCGGGCGCGGCCGCTGGCGCGATGCCCAATTCAGCGGCCAGTTCCGACAGCGGCGCCCAATCGGCCAGGCCATCGCGCCAGATCAGGCTGTCGGGCCGCAGCGCGCCAGACCGCACCAGCTCCGCGAGTTGCCCGGCCTCGACCGGCCCGTGCTGGCGCCGCTCGGCGTCGAGGTAGAACCAGATCGGATCGGTGGCCATGCGCGTTCCCCGTGGTCGAGACCCGATCATAGCGGCGCGCTCGCGGCGCGGGCAGGCAGTCGCTACCCTTGTCGCCCCATCCGGTCGCCTGTCCGCCGATGTTCGACACCCACGACCTCGCCGTCCTGATCCGCTCCGGCGCGCCGCTGATCCTGATCGAGACGCAGGAAGAGGCCCTGCTGAAGGAGGCCCTGCGCCACGTGGTGGCCGAGGTGCTGCGGCCGCTGTGGCGCTGGAAGATCACCGACGGCCTGGTGCGGCTCGACATGGACGATCTCGAATCGCCGCCTTGCCGCGACTCGGCCCAGGTACTCGAGCACATGCACCGCAGCGAGCAGCGCGCGATCTGGCTGCTGCTCGACTTCCACCCCTACCTGCGCTACGCCATGAACGTGCGCCGCCTGCGCGAGATCGCGCTCGGCCAGGCCGCGGCACGGCACACCGTGATCCTGGCCGGCGGCGCCTTCGGCGAGCTGCCGCCCGAGCTGGCGCCGCTGATCACGCGCTACGAGATCAAGCTGCCCGACGATGCCGCCATCGCCAAGGTGATGCGCGAGGAGGCCTTCAATTACTCGCGCGAGCACGGCGGGCAGCGCGTCGAAGTCGATGCCGAGGCCGCGCGCGCCCTGGTGCGCCACCTGCGCGGCCTGACCCTGATCGACGTGCGCCAGATCGTGCGCCGTCTGATCCATGCCGACGGGGCGATCACCAGCAAGGACCTGGCCATGGCGCAGCAGGCCAAGTTCGAACTGCTTGGCAAGGACGCGGTGCTGCACTTCGAGCCGGACGCGGCGCAGTTCGACCAGGTCGCGGGGCTGGGCCGGCTGAAGGCCTGGATCGCGCAGCGCCGGCGCGTGTTCGTCGAAGGCAAGGCGCCCAAGGGCCTGGACCCGCCCAAGGGCGTGCTGCTGGTCGGCGTGCAGGGCGCGGGCAAATCGCTCGCGGCCAAGGCCACGGCGGGTGGTTTCGGCGTTCCTCTGCTGCGGCTCGACTTCGGCGCGCTCTACAACAAGTACCACGGCGAGACCGAGCGCAACCTGCGCGGCGCGCTGCGCACCGCCGAGGCCATGGCGCCCTGCGTGCTGTGGTGCGACGAGATCGAGAAGGGCCTGGCCAGCAGCGATTCCGACGGCGGCACCTCGCAGCGGGTGCTCGGCGCGCTGCTGACCTGGATGGCCGAGCGCAAGGCGCCGGTGTTCCTGGTCGCCACCGCCAACAACATCGACCGCCTGCCGCCCGAGTTCCTGCGCAAGGGCCGCTTCGACGAGGTCTTCTTCGTCGACCTGCCGGGCGAGGAGGCGCGGCGCGAGGTGTTCCGCATCCACCTGGCGCGGCGCGAGCTGGACGTGACTGCCTTCGACCTCGATGCCCTGGTCGCGGCCAGCGCCGGCTTCTCCGGCGCCGAGATCGAGCAGGCCATCGTCTCGGCCCTGTACGCAGCCTGGAACGCGCACCGCGGCCTGCTGCAGGCGGACGTGGTCGAGGCCCTGCGCGGCACCCGCCCGCTGTCGGTGATGATGGCCGAACTGGTCGCGCGCCTGCGCGCCTGGGCTGCGGAGCGCTGCGTCCCGGCGGATTGAGCTTCGCGCTGCGGAGATCGGCAGCGCGGCGCCTCGTTCTGAGGCTGTGGCCTGGCGGCCGTGTCCGCCTGGCGAGCGGTGGTTCGATCGCTGCGGTCTCGATCCGCCGCTGCGCGGCGGCCTCGACCTTCGCGCCTCACCATGAACGGGGTGCGCGATGCCGTTGGCCACTGCGTTCGGCAGCTTGTCGTAGGTCGGATCAAGCGCCGCCGTGGCGTCCGGACGGGTCGTGCGGTGCGTCGGCGCGGATCCGACGCCGCCTCGCAGCCTCGCCGGGTAGCGCGCCTGGCTTGTCGTAGGTCGGATCAAGCGCCGCCGTGGCGTTCGGGCAAGCGGTGCGGCGTGACGGCGCGGATGCGACGCAGCATCACCCGCAACCGGCAACGGCCCACGGCCTCACACCACATCCCACGGAAACGCCTCGCGTTCGAGGATGGCGCCGGCCAGCGCGTCGAGCGCCGCGTCCTCGTTGTTCTCCATGCCCTTCACGCAGCGGAACATCCGCCGCCGCGCCTGGCGGGTGAAGATCTCGCAGAGGGACTGGGCCTCGTCCGCCGCGGCGTCGCCGGCACGGACCAGCGCGTCGGCGCGCGAGAGCACGCAGCAGCCGACGAACAGGTCGATGGCAAGGTCGGCGATGCGCTTGAGCACGAACTGCTGTTCGGCGATGCCGCGTCCGTGCCGGCGCAGGGCCTCGTCCGAGACCCGCGCCAGCTCGTTGACGTATTTCTCGTAGACGCCTGCGCAGCGGCGCAGGCGTGGCGGCAGCTCGCGCGCGATGCGGTCACCACCGATGCCCGAGCTCTGGGTGAAACGGCGCTGGGCATAGCCGCCGAGGATGCCGAAGCCCTTGATTGGGTCGTTGAAGATCTGGTTGACCGCCGTCTTCAGCTCGGAAAGCTGGGCGCCCACGCCCTTCAGGCCGGACAGCGCCACGTACAGGCGCAGGATCTCGTTGGTGCCCTCGAAGATCGACAGGATGCGCGCGTCGCGGGTGAACTTCTCGTACGGGAACTCCTTCATGAAGCCGTTGCCGGCCGCGATCTGCAGGGCCTCGTGCGCGCAGCGCTGGATCGCCTCGCTGGCGAAGATCTTGCTGATCGCCGCCTCCAGCGAGTAGTCCTCGCAGCCCGAGTCGATGTAGTGCGCGACCATGAATACGGTGCTCTCGGCCGCGAAGCAGTCCACCGTCATCTGCGCGATCTTCTCGCGCACCAGGCCGAAGTCGGCGATCGGGCGCTCGAACTGCTTGCGCTCCTTGGCCTGGCGCGTGGCCAGCGCGATCAGCCGCTTCATGCCGCCGACCGCGCCGCCGCCGAGGCCGGTGCGGCCGTTGTTGAGGATCGACATCGCCACCTTGAAGCCGGCGCCGACCTCGCCCAGCAGGTTCTCGGCCGGCACCCGCACGTCGCTGAAGGCGACCGTGGTGGTCGAGTTCGAGCGGATGCCCAGCTTGTGCTCGTGCGGGCCGTGGCTGACGCCGGGCCAGCCGGCCTCGACGAGGAAGGCGCTCATCTTGCCGCCGCCTTCATCGGTGCGCGCGAACACGGTGTAGAAGCCGGCGATGCCACCGTTGCTGATCCAGATCTTCTCGCCGTTGAGGGTCCAGCTGCCGTCGGCGTTCTTCACGGCCTTGGTGCGGATCGAGGCCGCATCGGAACCGGCGCCGGACTCGGTCAGGCAGAAGGCCGCGACCAGCTCACCGCTGGCCAGGCGCGGCAGGTAGCGCGCCCTCTGTTCCTCCGTGCCCCAGAGCAGCAGCCCCTTCATGCCGATCGAGGAGTGCGCGCCGACGGTGAGCGAGACCGAGCTGTCGTGGCCGCTGGTCTGGCCCAGCACGCGCGCGTAGGCGGCGTTCGACAGTTCGAGGCCGCCGTGCGCCTCGGGGATGATCAGGCCGAACAGGCCCATGTCGCGCAGGCCCTGGATGACGGCCTCGAGCTGCTCGCCGTGCTCGTCCCACTGCTT
>JANJTY010000358.1 GCA_024710865.1 Lysobacteraceae bacterium
GCCATGCCCGAAGGCTGGATGCGCCGCACTGGAAACGGTGCAGTGGATCGGTGCGGCGCCGGCTTCTTCTCCCTCCCGTTCGCCGCAGGCGAAGAGGAGGGCTGGGGAGGGGTGCTGTTGAGGTCTCAGAGCGACCCCCTCCCAACCGCCCGGTCCTGCGGCGCAGCCTTCGGGCGTTCGTCGGCACGCCAGCCAGTGGCTCGCCAGCGTGCCTCATCACCCGCCTGCCCGCTGCGCGCGCAGGGGAAAGAGCAGGAGCGGCGTTCGATCAATATGCGCCGCTTCCGCGCCGAATGCTGTGCTGCTCCAGGATTCGTTGGGCCCGGAACAGCAGCGGTCTTGACGCGGATGACACGGATCGAGCCGGATGAGCGCGGATGAGAGCGGAGATGGGAATGATGGCGACAGGGCCATGCGGTGCAGTCCCTCCACTCAGGGCACCTCGGATTGATCCGCGTAAATCCGCGTCCATCCGCCCTTATCCGCGTCCAATGCTTCGTTTTGCTGCACGACCGGACCTGATCCCATGCGCTACGTAAGCACCCGCGGCGGCGTCCCGCCGACCTCACTCTCCGAGGCCCTGGCCGCGGGCCTGGCGCCCGATGGCGGCCTGTACGTGCCGGAGTCGCTGCCGCGGCTCGAACCATCCACCGCGCCGCCGGGCGATCTGGCCGACACCTGCGCCTGGCTGCTGGCGCCGTTCTTCGCCGGCGATGCGCTGGCGGAGGAACTGCCCGCGATCTGCCGCGAGGCGCTCGACTTCCCCGTGCCGCGCGTGCCGCTCGGCAGCGATGGCGCCAGCGTGCTGGAGCTCTTCCATGGCCCGACCGCGGCGTTCAAGGACGTCGGTGCGCGCTTTCTGGCGGCCTGCCTCTCGCGCCTGCCGCGCGGCGATGCGCGTCCCCTCACCATCCTGGTGGCGACCTCGGGCGACACCGGCGCCGCGGTGGCCGGCGCCTTCCACCGCCGTCCCGGTTTCGAGGTGGTGATCCTCTATCCCGACGGGCGGGTGTCGGCCCGCCAGGCGCACCAGCTCGGCGCCTTCGGCAACAACGTGCGCGCCTTCGCCGTGGCCGGCGCCTTCGACGACTGCCAGCGCCTGGTCAAGCAGGCCTTCGCCGATGCCGACCTGCGCGCCGCGCGCCCGCTGGGTTCGGCCAACAGCATCTCGCTCGGCCGCCTGCTGCCGCAGATGAGCTACTACGCCCACGCCGCGCTCGGGCACTGGCGCGCCACCGGCGAGGCACTGGATTTCATCGTGCCCACCGGCAACCTCGGCAACGCCTTCGCCGCCCTGCTGGCGCGCGCCTGCGGCCTGCCGATCGGCCAGATCGTCCTGGCCACCAATGCCAACCGCACCCTGCCGGACTGGCTGCGCGAGGGCGGGTACCGCGGCCGCGCCAGCGTCGCGACCCTGGCCAACGCGATGGACGTGGGCGATCCCAGCAATGCCGAGCGTCTGGCCTGGCTGCTGCCCACGCCGGAGGCGCGCAGCGCGGCCCTGTCAGCCGACTGGGTCGACGACGAAACCATCCGCGCCAGCATCCGCCGCGTCGCCGAGAGCCACGGCATGGCGCTGTGCCCGCACACCGCCTGCGCCGCGGCCGTGCTGGCGCGTCGGCGCGCCGACGGCGATATGCGACCCTGGTGCCTGGCCGCCACCGCGCACCCGGCCAAGTTCGACAGCATCGTCGAGCCCCTGCTCGGTCTCAACGTGCCGGTGCCGCCGGCGCTGCAGGCCCTGCTGGACCGTCCCGCCCAGGCCGAGCCGCTGGCCGCCGACTTCGCCGCCCTGCGCGCGGCGCTGCTCGGGACGTAGTCCCCCGGCGCAGCGCGACCGTGCCCTGGCGGCCGAGTTCAGATCGGATTCACTGCCTTCTGACCAGACTTCCGGCCGAGTAGAGTTCCGCCCCACGCCGCTGCCGGTTACCATCCTGAGCTCCATGCCCTCTGTCCTTCGCCACCTGCCGCTCGCCCTGTCGCTGGCCCTGGCCGGCTCGGCCGTGCTGGCGGCCGAGGAGCGTCCGGCACCGGGCCGCGACCCGGCCCGCAGCGGCATGAACGAATCCCTGCGCCGGGGCGAAAGCGAAACCGGCGGAACCGTGCTCTCGGCCGAGCGCCAGCAGCGCGGCGGGCGTGAGGTCTACCGCGTCAAGGTGCTGGATGCGCAGGGCCGCGTGCGCGTGGTGCAGGACGATCCGGCGCATGCGCCGCGTCGCGCCATGCCCGCGCGCGAGGTCTCCCGCCGCGAGGAAAGCTACCGACGCGGACGCCGCGACGAGTAAGATCGCAGCGAAGGACGGCGCCTCGCGCCGGCGCAGCGAAAGCAACGATCCCCGCCCCGATCGCGACGCCTCCGGCGTCTTGCCATCGGGAGGCGGCGCACTGGACCAACCGGACGGAGGAAGTCGGATGCGAATTCTGCTGGTGGAAGACGAAGCGCCCCTGCGCGAGACCCTGGCCGCCCGCCTCAAGCGCGAAGGCTTCGCCGTGGATGCCGCGCAGGACGGCGAGGAAGGCCTCTACATGGGCCGCGAAGTGCCCTTCGACGTCGCCATTATCGACCTCGGCCTGCCCAAGCTCTCGGGCATGGATCTGGTGCGTGAGCTGCGCCAGATGCAGAAGAAGTTCCCGATCCTGATCCTGACCGCGCGCTCCAGCTGGCAGGACAAGGTCGAGGGCCTCAAGGCCGGCGCCGACGACTACCTGGTCAAGCCCTTCCACGTCGAGGAACTGCTGGCGCGGCTCAACGCCCTGCTGCGGCGCGCCGCCGGCTGGAGCAAGCCGCAGCTCGAGTGCGGACCGATCCGTCTCGACCTCGCCGCCCAGACCGTCACCGTCGACGGCGGCTCGGTCGACTTGACCAGCTACGAGTACAAAGTGCTCGAGTTCCTCATGCTGCACGCGGGCGAGCTGGTCTCCAAGGCCGACCTGACCGAACACATCTACCAGCAGGATTTCGACCGCGATTCGAACGTGCTGGAAGTGTTCATCGGCCGCCTGCGCAAGAAGCTCGACCCGGACGGCGCGCTCAAGCCGATCGAGACCGTGCGCGGCCGCGGCTACCGCTTCGCCATCCCGCGCAGCGAGTAACGACCCGCGGTGCTGCGGCGCACGCCCTCGCTGCAGGCGCGGCAACTGCTGGCGGCTGGCCTGGCCCTGGTCGCCTTCCTCGGGGTCACCGGCTACGCGCTCGACCGCGCCTTCAACGAGACCGCGCTCGCGGCCACGCGCGAGCGCCTGCAGAACCTGGCCTACGCCTACCTCGGCGGCATCGAACTGACCCGGCGCGGCGAGCTGATCGCGCCCGACCGCCCGCCCGATCCGCGCTTCGACCGTCCCGGCAGTGGCCTTTATGCCGGCGTGCTGGGACAGGACATCCGCTGGGAGTCAGCCTCCGCGCTCGGTCGCGAGCTGCCCTTTGACCGCGAGCTTTCGCCCGGCACCATCGACTTCGACGGCCCGCTCGACAGCGCCGTCGGCGGCGTCTACCGCTACGGAATCGGCGTGGTGTGGGAGGTCGAAGGCGGCCTGGAGGTGCGCTTCACCCTCTACGTGGCCGAGCATGCCGGCCTGGTCGGGCGCGAGGTCGCGGTGTTCCGCCGCGTTCTGTGGATCTACCTCAGCGCTGGCGCACTGCTGCTTCTGCTGCTGCAGACCGCGGTACTGCGCTGGAGCCTGCGCCCACTGCGGCGCGTGGCGGGCGACCTCGGCCGGGTCGAGCGCGGCGAAGCCGAACGCCTGACCGGCGATTACCCGCGCGAACTCGACCTCCTCACCGCCAACCTCAACGCCTTCATCGTCACCGAGCGCGAGCTGCGCGACCGCTACCGCCACACCCTGGCCGACCTCGCCCACAGCCTCAAGACCCCGCTAGCCGTGCTGCGCTCGCGCCTGGAGAACGAAACCGGCGAAGCCGAACTGCGCCAGGAGCTGCAAACCCAGGTGCAGCGCATGAGCGACATCGTCTCCTACCAGCTCTCGCGCGGCGCCACCTCCGGACAGCAGGTCTTCGCCACCCCGCTGCGCATCGACGAGCGCGCCGAAGGCATCGTGCAAAGCCTGGAGAAGGTCTACGCCGGCAAGAACATCCTGTGCGAGTTCGAGATCGACCCCGACGCGCGCTTCTATGGCGAGGAGGGCGACCTGATGGAGCTGCTCGGCAACCTGCTGGAAAACGCCTTCAAGTGGGCGCGCCACCGCGTGCTCCTGCAGGTGCGCACCCAGACCGTCGCCCCGCAGCGACGCGCCGGTCTTCTGATCTCCGTTGACGACGACGGCCCCGGCATCCCGGAAGACCAGGTCGAACGGCTTCTGCAGCGCGGCGTGCGCGGCGACGAACGCGTCCAGGGCCACGGCATCGGCCTCTCTATCGTGCAGGACATCGTGCGCGCCTACCGCGGCGAACTCGCGGTCGAACGCTCCCCCGACCTTGGCGGCGCCCGCTTCGTGCTGCGGTTCAATCCCGCCCTCTAGCCGACGAGGGACAGCAACCCCAGAGCCGCCGCGGCAAGGACTGCACCCGCCCGCGCAGGACGGCGCACCGCGCGAAGCTGAGCAGCGGCCGCCCCTCGTCTTCCGTTCGTGGTGAGTCCCTGATCGAGGCGGCGACGCAGCCGCCGTCACCACCCCGTTCGTGGTGAGTCCCTGATCGAGGCGGCGACACAGCCGCCGTCAACATCACGTTCGTGGTGAGTCCCTGATCGAGGCGGCGGCACAGCCGCCGTCACCACCCCGTTCGTGGTGAGGCCCTGATCGAGGCGGCGGCGCAGCCGCCGTCAACAACCCGTTCGTGGAGAGGACGTGCTAGAGGCGGCGGCAGAGAGGCAGTAAGCGGCTCGTTCGAGGGGGGGGCCGGAGC
>JANJTY010000406.1 GCA_024710865.1 Lysobacteraceae bacterium
GCAGGGCCTCGCTGACCAGCACCAGGTCGATGCGCAGGCCGAGGTTGCGGCGGAAGCCGGCCGCGCGGTAATCCCACCAGCTGAACTGCCCGGCCTCGGCGCTGTGCAGGCGGAAGCTGTCGTGCAGGCCGAGCTCGAACAGGCGTTTGAGCGCGTCGCGCTCGGGCGTCGAGCACAGGATCTGCTCCTGCCACGCGACCGGATCGTGCACATCGCGGTCGTCCGGCGCGATGTTGAAATCGCCCAGAACGATCAGTTTGGGATGGCGGCGGATCTCATGCGCCAGCCAGTCGTGCACCGCCGCCAGCCAGCGCAGCTTGTACTCGTACTTCTCGTCGCCCACGGCCTTGCCGTTGACCACGTACAGGTTGACCACGCGCAGCTCGCCGAAGCGCGCCGCGATCACGCGCTTCTGCTCGTCCTCGAAGCCGGGGATGCCGACCTGCACGTCCTCGGCCCGCTCGCGCGAGAGCAGGGCCACGCCGTTGTAGGTCTTCTGCCCCGCGAACACGCTGCGGTAGCCCAGCGCCAGCAGCGCGTCGTCGGGGAACTTGGCGTCCTCCAGCTTGGTTTCCTGCAGGCCGACGATGTCGGGCTGACGGGCTTTCAGCCACTCCTCCAGGTGCGGCAGGCGGACGTTGAGCGAATTGACGTTCCAGCTGGCGATCTTCATGCGGGTCCTCGCGGGTCCGTCGGGCGCATCCGGGGCCATGCCGCGCCGTTCCGGGAACGCACGGCAGTGTGCCACAGCGTCGGTCGGCGGCCGGGTCCCGGATCAGGCCCCGTGCGGGTCGGGCACCCGGTCGTTCGGACGTGTGCGGCCGGTGTGAAGCACTGCGCGAAACGCGCAGCCAAGCGTGAAGCCAGGGTGAGGCCATACGTCGGCTTCACAGTCGCGTGGGTAGTTTCACAAACGTGAAAACCGACCTCGCACGCGTTTCCTTCGCACCCGGCCAGTCCGCAGCACAGCCGACGGCCGGAGCCACTTCCACGCACCGAGCCCCGATGACCCGTTCCACCACCCTCGTCGACGACCCCCTGCAGCGCAAAGCCCTGCAGGACCGGCTTGAGGCCGTTCGCCAGCGCAATAGCGAAATCCTGTTCGCCTGTCTCGGTACGGTGGACGGCCGTCTCTGGTCCTTCTCCAGCGGCAACGAGGCCAGCGCGCCCGAGCGCCTCGCGGCGATTTCCAGTTCCAGCCTGGCCCTGTGCGAGGCCTTCGCCCGCGAGACCCTGCGCAGCCGCTGCCAGTACCAGTTGGTCGCGACCGAGCACGGCGCCATCGTCACGGTGCGGGTGCCGAGCCGCAGTCAGGCGTTCGCGCTGTCCATCGGCACCGACGCCAGCGCCGTCGTCGCGATCGCACTGCGCGTGGCGCTGGACACGGCCAGCGAACTGGCCGCCGTGCTTGATCGCCACGATGGGTCGGACGGCCAACTCATGGCCTGTGCCCCGCCCTCGGGGCTTGTCGCCACCCTTCGTGCCCGTCGACTGAGCGGTGTGCACCGCCGGACGCGCTCGATCGCACCGATTCGAGGTAGTTGAAACATGTTGGGACTGATACGCTCAGATCCGTCGCGGCTTGCGCCCCGACAGTCGGTCGTCCAGACGGCGACTTCGGACCGCCGAACGTTCAAACAGGGGAACGACATGCGGGTGCTGGTGCGGTATGCGGGCCTGCGGCCCGAGCAGGAGCAGCGCGCGCGCATTGCGGCGGGCGCACTGGCGGCCAACAGCATCAGCGCCGAAGCAGGCCCGTGGGACGGTACGCGCTGCGCCATGGTGCTGGTCAACCGCGACGACGGCTACGGCCACCACGTGCAGAAGATCGCCACCCGGCGCGGCGTGCCCATCCTCGCGTTGAGTCGCGAGGCGCTGCACGAACCTGGCGTAGCCTGGGTATCGGACGAGAGCAGCGCCGGCGCACTGGCCCGCGCCATGCTGGAGCTGCTGGCGGTCCCAGCCGAGACAGAGACGGCTGCCACGCCGGCACCGGGCACCCGCGCGCCGGATGCGTCGCGGCCCACCGAGCCCGCGGCCGCGCGCCTTCCCATCGACTCGGCCCTGGCGCGCCTGCTGCACGATCCCGCACTGCGCGACAAGGACCTCGAAGCGCACATCGGCGGCCGCACGCTGCTGCTGCGGCGCTCGGCTGGGCGCGTGCTCACCACATCCTTGAGCGACCAGATCACCGCCCGCAACCGCATCGGCGAGAGCGGGTGGGCATTCCGCGTGCTGGCGAGCGCAAGCAGCGTGCCACCTGGATTCGAAACCAGCGCCAGCCTCGACGCGTTCCTGCTGCTCGGCGCACTGCACAGCGCTGCCCATCTGCCGCCATTCCCGTACGCGTCGTCCAGCCTGCGCGACTGGCCAGACCTGGGCACGATTCCCGAATCGGTGTCCGCGCTGCGTGTGGCGCAGGCCCTGCAGGCGGGGTGCCACGACACCGCCTCGATCGCCGCTTTCACCGCCCTGCCCGCCCCGCAGGTGTCGGCCTGCCTGTGGGCCTTCGGTGCGGCCGGATTGCTGGAGCCGCAGGCCGGCCTCTCGGCGCGCAGCGTGCCGGCCGTCGCGCGCCCGGCATCGGGTTTGTTCGCGCGCCTCGCGGCGCATTTCGGGCTCTCGCGCGCATGAGCGGCGCAGGTGCGATCCGGCTTCGCCGCCGCGCGATGGCCGGCCGTTCCTCTGCGCGCATCCTGAAGCATCCGCCCACGAGGCCCGTGGGCCTCGGCCAGACGTCCGCGCCATGAACTCCGTGAAACTCGTACTTGCCGGACCGGTGGGCGTGGGGAAGACCACGGCCATCCGCTCCATCGCCGACTCCGAACCAGTCTCCACCGAGATGCCGCTGACCGATGGCGCGATGGGCGACAAGACCACCACGACGGTCGCCTTCGACTTCGCCACGATCGTGCTCGATGACGGCACGCCCTTGATGGTCTACGGCCTGCCCGGCCAGGAGCACTTCGCGTTCATGCGCACCATCGTGCTGGACGGCGCGATCGGCGTGCTGCTGATGCTGGACGCGGGCGCCACCGACATCGCGGGCGAGTGCGAGCACTGGCTGGGCGCGCTGCGCCATGAAGACCCGGAGCTGGCCGTGGTGATCGGCATCACCCATGCCGAGGCCTGTCCGCACTTCTCTCTGGCGCCGCTGCGCGCCGTGGTGCGCCGGCTGGGCCAGCCCATCCCCATCTTCACCTTCGACGCGCGCCAGCGCGAGCAGGCCCTGCACCTCGTGCGCGCCCTGCTGTTGTCTTCGCGCATCGCGCACTGAGGCGCCGCGCACTGAGGCGCGACATCGCGCCTCGGCGCGCGGCTTGCCAAGCGGGCCTGACCGCTGTCGACCTGCGGCGAGTCCTGCCGCGATCGCCACAAGCGCGGACGATGCCGATCGAAGCCAAACGGCCGGCGCCAGGCGTTGCCGCACGCCTCGGTGCTTGCCAAGCGCCACCGCTGCAGCCCCGACCGATCCCGACGATGGGCTTTCGCGAGGACGCGCGGACCCAGGATGCTTGCGGGACTTTCGGACCAGCGGCCGAGTATGTCAGGCTGATTCGGGGTCGGCGCGCACCGGGGTGGGTATGTGCAGTCGAGCGCTGATCCGAAGGCGAAAGCCATCATCCGATCAGGGGGACCACACACATGAAGCGTTGCGTATTGGCAGTGGCGCTGTCGCTGGCGCTCGGCGGCATGGGCGTTTGCCCGGGCGAAGTCCACGCGGCGGTCGACGGGGGCGCGGTGCAGCTGCCCGACTTCACCTATCAGGGCCGGCTGGACGTGGCGGGCGTGCCCGCCAACGGCACGTTCGATCTGAGTTTCTCGCTCTGGGATGCCGAAACCGGCGGCGCCCAGATCGGCAGCACCATCGACGAACCGGCATTTCCGATCAGCAACGGCATCTTCACCGTCTCGCTCGCGTTCCCGGGCGCCTTCGTCGGCGAGCAGCGCTACCTCGAAGTCACGGTCGACGGCACGGTCCTGCCGCGCCAGCCGATCTCGACCGCACCGGTGGCGCAGTACGCGCTGGATGGCAATCCTGGCCCCGCCGGCCCGCAGGGAGCGGCCGGACCGACTGGGCCGCAGGGCGTGGCCGGCCCGACCGGACCCCAAGGACTCACCGGACCGACCGGGCCGCAGGGCGTGGCCGGACCACCGGGCCCGCAGGGCGATATCGGCCCCACGGGCCCGCAGGGCATCCAAGGCATTCAGGGCCCGACCGGACCGCAGGGTTTCGACGGGCCTACCGGCCCGACTGGACCGCAGGGCGCTACCGGGCCAACCGGGCCGCAGGGCGCAACCGGCGCGCAGGGACCGCAGGGCATCCAGGGTCCGCAAGGACTCACGGGCGCAACGGGCGCGACCGGTGCGCAGGGGCCGCAGGGTATCCAGGGCATCCAGGGTCCGACCGGGCCGCAAGGCCCCGGCAGTTTGAGCGGCACGGCCAACCGGCTCGGCCGCTTCACCGGCGCCACCGCGATGGGCAACTCGCTGATCCAGGACAACGGCACCAGCCTCGCGATCAATCAGACGCCCCTGACGCAGTACCAGCTCTACGTCTACCGCATGCAGCTCACCGTCAACGGCGACGGCCAGCACTCGCTGTTCGGCTACCGCACCCGCGATTCGCAGAATGACGGCACCGGCTACGCGCAGTCGGTTGGCAACAGCGCGACGGCGGGCTTCAACTTCTGGGGCGATCTGTACACCTGGGGCGTCGGCGGCTGGAACTACAACGACTACACCCGCACCGGCGGCGTCATGGGTGCGGAGGTCAGCGGCACCTACTGGGGCTCCCTGGGCTACCGGTCTTCCGGGCTGGTCAACTACGGTGTCTACGGTTCGTCGGCCTACGCCAGCGGCGGCGGCCTGACCGAAGCCGGCGCGAAGCAGGGCATCGGCGGCGGCTTCTTCGGCGGGCTGATGGGTTCCTGGTCGCAGGGCGAGGTGATGGGTTCGGTCAGCGCCGGATCGATGTTCGCCGCCTACAACCTGGGCGATACCTACACCAGCGGCTTCTCGGCCGACCTGATCACGCCCTCGCGCAGCACCGCGGGCAAGCGCGAGGCGGCCTTCGCGGTCACCGCGCCCTCGCTCAAGGTCTACGACAACGGCCTCGGGCGAATCGAGGGCAGTTCGGTGTTCGTGCCCTTCGGCGACTCCTACCGCCTGATGCTGGGCAGCGTGCCGACCGTGACGATCTCGGCCATCGGCAAGCCGGCGGGCCTGTACATCGAATCGATCTCGGCCGACGGCTTCGTGGTGGCCGCGGCGGAAGGCCGGGTCGATGCGCAGTTCACCTGGATCGCCGTGGGCGAGCGCGACGACGCCCAGCGCGCGCGCACTGCCATCCCGGCCGACCTGATGCAGCCCGGCTTCGACAACCAGCTGCGCGCGGCCATGACCAACGACGGCGACACGCAGCGCAACGCCCAGCCGCTCTGGTGGGACGGGCAGCGCCTGCGCAGCGACCGCGCGCCGGAGCCGGCGAACAAGCGGCCGAAGGTGGAGTGACCCAGGTGGCGGGGGGGCCCCCCCCCCGGGGGGGGCGGGGGGTGGGCCGGCGGGGAGCCGGGCCGCCCGCCCCGCCCCGGCCCGGGGGCAAGCAAAGATAAGAAATCGCCAACCCCCTCCCCCGCCGCGCCAAA
>JANJTY010000425.1 GCA_024710865.1 Lysobacteraceae bacterium
GCTGCCGGGCGCGCGGAATACCACTGGGGTGGCCTGCACGTCGGTGTGCCCGGCAAAGGGCACGGAGTCCGGCAGCGGGCTGGTGCGGCACGCGATCCGCGGCTCCATCACCCCGGCGGGGGACGGCAGGCGACAGCCCGCATCGCCCGCCTGCGCCGGCGACCCTGCGGATACGAGCAGCGCGAACGGCAGCGGTAGCGCAACCCACCGACGAAACAGCGACATTCTCTTCCTCCCGGGGTAGGCGTCGCGCCCAGACCGGCGCTGCCGAGTTCGCGGATATCCAGCTCGCCATTGGCGTCGAGGCCGGAGGTACGGGAATTCCAGACGCCTCTCTCGGGGAGTCTGGCGCGTGGGTGGCGGTCGCGCAAGCACCGGCTCCGGTGTGGAATCGGACCTCAGCGCGTCCATCGGGCAACGGCAACTGGGCGATGCGGCCCAGGCCATCGCGCACGACGTCGATGCCGACGCCGCTCGATTGCTGCACGCCCATTCAACTGCCGCTGGCCCTCGCTGAACTCGGCCTCGACCACGCGCCGGTGGTGCTGGACCTGGATGCGGGCGACCAGCAGCAGCCGTCGTTCCTGCGCATCGACCCGAACGGTCGTGTTCCGGCCCTGCTGGAAACGATGGGCGGCGACGCGGTCACCCTGTTCGAGTCCGGCGCGATCCTGGTGCACGTGGCGGAGACCGCGGATGGCGGCGCCTGCAGCAGCCGTGTCCGCCCGGCAGGCGCTACGGCATCGCCGTCATCGCCTGCGTCGGCTGGCTGCGGCAGCTGGACTACGCGGACCCCGACCCGGCCGAGTCCACCGCCATCGCCCGCTGGGTCACCAGCATCGATGCCCACCAGGCCACCCGTCGCGCGATGCAGCGCCCGGGCAGGATCGCCGCGGAAACGGACGCCCCCGTGTTCCGAGCGCTGAGGTGATGCCCTTGAACGCGCCCGGCGTTCCGGCCGCCCGCTTCGGGCGGGCGTTTCCCTGCGTGCAGCCGTCGGTGATCGAGGCCCGCAACGTCCGTCGCAGCCACTGCCTGCCCGATGGTTTCCCCGTCGGCCCCGGCGGGCGGGGGCCGCGCTCGCGGGAGGAGATCACCCGCCGGCTGCACGGCTTCAGATGCTGCGCGGCATCGACCGGGCCCGCGGGCTTACCTTCAAGGCCATCGAGCTCAACGCCGGCCTGCCGCGCGGGCTCACCACGGTGGAAGCAACCCAGGCCTTCAACGCGGCCGGTCTGTTCGGCAACCAGCACACGGTCTGCCGACCCGGCACGCCGAAATGGCGGCCTACCGTGGAGCGCCTGAAGGCAGGATTCGCAGGTTGGGACCGCGAGTGATCGCAACCCTGCGGTCCACCTTCGTGACGACCGCACCACCGCATCTCACCACGGCGGCAGCAAGCGCCGGGAACCGTGCGCGAGCACGATCAACATGAAGGCAAGGTTGCGCAGCACGTACAGAAGCCAGGGCGGTTCCTGCAGGCGCGGCGACGGCAGCCCGGCAGCCCTCAGCGCGGCGGCTTCCGCCACGCGTTCGAGCCAGGGCAGGCGCGCGGGCCACTCGATCACGCCGTCGCACCACTCCGAAGGAATGCCCTCGCGTCCGACGCCGGCCCCGACGATGCCGCCCACGATCGCGGCCAGGGTGTCGGTATCGCCGCCGCAGGCGATCACGCCGGCCACCGCCTGCCGGTAGTCGCGCGGATGCCGCAGGCTGGCGTGCAGCGCGACCGGCACGGTGTGCCATGCGTACCCGGTAACGCCCTTGGACAGACCGATGGAGTCGGCAAAGGCGAGGCTGGACTCGCCGGCCTGGGCGCTGGCCACAGCGCGTTCGAGCAGCGCCAGCAGCTCCACTCCAATCGCACCGAAGCCCGCCAATGCGTCGCGCAGCACAGGAAGCAGGGCGCCGGCATCGAGTTCGCCGCGCGCGCCGGCCCGCGCCGCCAGGGCAACTGCCAGCGCGGCGGCTTCGGCCTTGGGATCGGTGTGGGTGAGCCGGGTCGAGGTGCGTACGAGAGCGCGCAACGTGTCGGGGCGCTCGGCGAACAGCACCCCGAGCAGGGGCGCACGCATCGCCGCGCCATTACCGGCGGAGTGGACGCCCTGCCAGCGCTCGGGAAGGAACAGCCAAAGCTTGAGGATGGCGCGCAGCGTGGCAAGTCCGACGCCGGCCGGCAGCGCCAGCAGCCACCAGCGCATCCGACCGCGCATCTGCGCGCCGAATGCGGCGACATCGGCACCTGCGGCAGCCACGGACAGGGCCACCATCGCGTTGTGTTCGGTATCGTCCGAGCACAGGCCGCGCCGGAACAGCAGACGATGGCCCTCGATCTGCGGATGCCAGCGCGCCAGCCGCCGCCGCGACAGGCCTTCCATGGGAAGGCCGAGGGCATCGGCGACCGCTACGCCGAGCAGGCAGCCCACCGCGGCATCGACAGCTGCCCGCGGCGTCGGTGCGGGCGGCGTGGACGATCCGCCGGGGCCGGACGCATTGGGTGACTCGACTCGGTCGGACGTCATTCGCAGGCCAGGTGTGCGGGAGAACTGACGGTGTCGAGTGCGCAACGATAGCGACGCTGCCGGGCAGATCGGACGTCAGCGTCGGACCGCAACCGTGCCGCTTTGTTCGGCAGGCTGCGGATTCTCCTCACCCCCGCAGCGCCACCCTCACCGCCCGCCACGCCCCTCCAGCTGCTCGCGCAGGGCACTGACCGCGGCGACGAGCTGTGCGTTCTGCGCTTCCAGCGCGGCGATGCGGGCGTCGGCCCGGGCCTGCTGTGCGGCGAGCCGGGCGTGCAGGCCCTGGATCGCGGCGAGGGCGACGCCGTCGGCGTCGACGGTGCTGATCGTGGTGTCGTTCTCGCCCACGCCGAAGGCGGCGGCGAAGTCCTGCGCCATGGGCCCGATGTGGCGCACCGCGGTGCCCTGGGCGGCGTAGCTCCAGGTCGCGATCGGGGTGGCCAGCAGGCGGTCGAGGATGGCGCCGGCATCGACCGCCTCGATCGCGGTCTTCAGGCGGCGGTCGGACAGCGAACTCCAGGCGCCGGCGTTCGCGGCCATGGTGACGCCGGTGTTGGCCTGGGTGATGTTGGAGCGGATCGTCACCGCGCCGCTGCCGGCCAGCTCCAGCCGGCGCGCCTGCGCGCTGCCGCTGTAGTGGTCGATGTAGAAGCCGGCGTCGTTGGCGCCAGCGCCATCGCCGACGCTGAGCAGGATGCCGTTGGCGTTGGCGCGCTGCTTCAGCCACAGGTTGGCGAAGTCGCCGTCGTCGGCATCCGACTGCAAGGTGAGTTCGACACTGCCCACCGGCGGCGCGGCGTTGATGCCCACGCCGCCGCGCGCGCGCACCAGGAA
>JANJTY010000547.1 GCA_024710865.1 Lysobacteraceae bacterium
CTGCGCCAGCACCGCGCCCTCGTTCAGGATGTAGGCGCGGTCGCAGATGCCCAGGGTTTCGCGCACGTTGTGGTCGGTGATCAGCACGCCGATGTCCCGTGCCTTGAGGTGGCGGACGATCTTCTGGATCTCGCCGACCGAAATCGGATCGACCCCGGCGAAGGGTTCGTCCAGCAGCATCAGGCGAGGCCTGCCGGCCAGGGCGCGGGCGATCTCGACCCGGCGCCGCTCGCCGCCGGAAAGACTGGCACCCGCCTGGTCCGCCACGTGCGCGACCTGCAGTTCCTCCATCAGCGCGTCCAGCTCGCGGCGACGGCCGGCGGCGTCGAGATCGGGGCGCAGCTCGAGGATGGCGAGGATGTTGTCGGCCACGCTCAGCTTGCGGAAGACGGAGGGCTCCTGCGGCAGGTAGCCAAGGCCGAAACGGGCGCGCGCGTGCATCGGGAGCGCGGTGATGTCGCGCCCGTCGAGCAGGATCTCGCCGCCGTCGGCCGGCACCAGACCGACCAGCATGTAGAAACAGGTGGTCTTGCCGGCGCCGTTCGGGCCGAGCAGGCCGACCACCTCCCCGGCGTGCAGCCAGAAGCTGAAGTCGCGCACGACCTCGCGCGCGCCATAGCGTTTGCGCAAGGCGCGGGCGGTCAGCATCAGGGCGTCGTGCCGGCCTGCCTGGGTTCGATGCGCATGTGGATGCGACCCCCTTCGCCGCCGCCGGCATCGAGCCGGCCGGTCTTGAGGTCGTAGACGATGCGCTCGCCGCGCAGTTCCCCGCGCGGCTGGTTGACCACCACCCCGCCGCTCAGCACGACCACCTCGGCGACCAGGTCGTAGTCGATGCTGCGCGCGGTGGCGCGCATCAGGCCGCCTTCGTCCAGCTCCTGCTGCAGTCGCGCCGGGCTGCCCTGCAGCAGGGCGCGGCGGGCCTGGCCATCGATGCGCGAGAGCGTGGCGGTGCTGGACTCGGCGCGCAGGCTGCCCTGCACGATCTCGACGCCGCCGCTGAGGCGGGCATCGCCGGTCTCGGACAGCACCGCCTCCCAGCGCTCGGCGCGGATGTCCATCGGTTCGCTGCGGTCCTTTTGCAGGGCCGAGGCGGGCTGTGCGAGCAGCAGGATCAGCGCGCTGAGGCTAGGGACGAGACGGTTCATGGCGGGCACGGACTTCCGAAAGCAGTTCGACGTAACGGGTCTGCAGGTCGGCGCGCATCCCCACGGCGCGGAGTATAGAGCCGGGGGCGGTGATGGTCACGGCATCGGTGGTGGCGAGGCGCCGTTCGCGCGGGAAGATGTCGACCCGTTCGCTGCGCAGTTCGGTCGCGCCGCCGCCGCCATCGGGCGAGGTCACCCACACGTCGCCGAGCAGGCGTACCTGGCTGGCATCGCTCTGCACCCAGCCATCGCGGGCGCGGGCCAGCCAGGTGCCGCCCTCGCCGTCGGGCACGCGGAAGCGCGGCTGGTCGATGTCGAGCGTGCCGAGGAAGGGGTGGCGGGTGAGCAGCGGGCCCGAGGCCACGAAGCTTTCCTTGCCCTCCTGGTCGAGCGCAACCAGTTCGAAGTCGGTCAGGACGTAGTCCGAGCGTGGCGGGCCCACCAGCGGCGGAGGCGCGTCATCGCGGCTCAGGCGCAGGGCCAGCCAACTGCTGGCCAGGGCCAGCAGCACGAGGGCGGCAAGTCCGAGCGGGCGCAGGTTCATGCGACCAGAAACCGCGCCAGCGCGGCGGCTTCCAGGTTCTGCGCGGCGAGGATGAAGTCGCACAGCTCGCGCGCCGCGCCACGACCGCCGCACCGCCCGGCGCGCCAGTGCGCGCGCGCCAGCACCGCCGGCGTGGCGTCGGCGGGCGCCGCAGCCAGGCCGCAGACCGTCATCGCCGGAAGGTCGGGCAGGTCATCGCCCATGAAGCCGGCCTGGTCGGGGGAAAGCCCGAGTTCCACGCACAGGCGCAGCAGCTCCGCGCGCTTGTCGGCGCAGCCCTGGCGCAGGTGCAGCAGGCCGAGCTCGCTGGCGCGGCGCGCCACGATCGGGCTCTGGCGGGCCGTGACGAGGGCGACTGCGATGCCCTGCGACTGCAGCAGCTTCAGGCCCAGCCCGTCCTGCACGTGGAAGGTCTTGGCTTCGCCGCCGGCGGCGTCGTAGGACAGGCCGCCGTCGGTCAGGGTGCCATCGACGTCGAAACAGACCAGGCGCAGGCGCGCGGCGCGCGCGCGGGCATCGTTGGGCAAGGGTTCGCTCATGCGCGGGGGCGTGGGGATGGAGCGGGCTTCAGACCACGCGCGCGCGCAGCAGGTCGTGGATGTTGAGTGCGCCCACCAGGCGCTGCTCGCCATCCACCACCAGCACGGCGTTGATCTTGTGCGCCTCCATCAGGCGCGCGGCCTCCACCGCCAGGCGGTCGGCCCCGATGGTCTTGGGTTTGCGGTTCATGACCGACTGCACCGGCGTGCCGCGCAGATCGATGTTGGCATCGTCCAGGGTGCGGCGCAGGTCGCCGTCGGTGAACACGCCAAGCAGGCGTTCGTCGGCGTCGACCACGGCGGTCATGCCGAGGCGCTTTCGGCTCATTTCCACCAGTGCCTGACTGAGCGAAGCCCCGGCCGGAACGCGCGGCACTTCGTTGCCGCGGTGCATGATGTCGGCGATGTGCAGCAGCAGGCGGCGGCCGAGGCTGCCGGCCGGATGCGAGCGGGCGAAGTCCTGGTCGGTGAAGCCGCGCGCCTCGAGCAGGGCGATGGCGAGCGCATCGCCCATCACCAGCGCGGCGGTGGTGCTGGCGGTCGGGGCGAGGCCGAGCGGGCAGGCTTCGGCCGGCACGCTGACGTCGAGGTGGACGTCGGCCAGGCGCGCGAGGGTGGAGCGCGGCCGGCCGGTAAGCGCAATGAGCGGATTGCCCTGGCGCTTGAGCACCGGGACGATGGTCAGGACCTCGTCGGTCTCGCCCGAGTTGGACAGGGCCATGACCACGTCGGTGTCGGTGATCATGCCGAGGTCGCCGTGGCTGGCCTCGCCCGGGTGCACGTAGAAGGATGGGGTGCCGGTGGAGGCCAAGGTGGCGGCCACCTTGCGCGCGATGTGGCCGGACTTGCCCATGCCGGTGGTGACCACGCGCCCGCTGCAGCCGAACATCAGGCGGCAGGCGGCAACGAAGTCGGCGTCGATGCGCGGCTTGAGCGCATCCAGTGCGCGCGCTTCGGTGTCGATCACCGCAAGGCCGCTGCGGCGCAGGTGGATCTCGTCGAGGATCGGTTCAGCCACGCTGGCGGGGTAAGCCTGGATCTGGGCGTTCATCGGATGTCCTGGTCAGGTCGTCGTCGTTCGAAAGCTGTCGCATACCGGGCCTCTGGACGGGCCCTTGGGTGAAACCGCCTGCCGCCGGCGCCGATCCGCTCCGTTCGGATCCCGCGGCGTGCCGGTGGCGGCACTCCGCGCTGCGGCCCCGTCTGTTGCGGGACTCTGATGGCTGACGGCAAGGGCGTGACGCAACCGCTGTCGGGCGAACGCTTCTGCTAGACTGCGCCGCCCATTCTACCCCGCTTCCGACCGCGATCCGCGCGTGCGGGTTCCTCGCCGCGCAGAGACCGATGTGAAGCCGGAGCCGCCCATGGACGCCGACACCATCCGCCACCTGATCGAAACCGGCCTGCCCGGCGCCCGCGCCGACGTGCGCGGCGATGACGGCGTGCACTTCGAGGCCACCGTCGTGGCCGCCCAGTTCGCCGGCAAGCTGCCCCTGGCCCGTCACCGCCTGGTCTACGCCACCCTGGGTGATCGCATGGGCGGCGAGATCCACGCGCTGTCGCTGAAGACGGTGACGCCGGAGGAAGCCGGGATTTGAAGCCGTGATTGGTGATTCGTGATTCGTAAGAGCGTAAGCAAGGCTCGCCGGCTTGGATCGTAGTCGGACGCCACCGTAGTGCCCTTGATGTTGCTGTTGCTGTTGCCGTTGCGAATCACCAATCACGAATCACGAATCACGAAGAAGATGGCCAAAATCCTCATCACCGGCGGCCCGCCGCTCGACGGCGAAGTGCAGATCTCCGGCGCCAAGAACGCGGTGCTGCCGATCCTGGCCGCCGCCCTGCTGGTCGACGGTCGCATGGAGATCGGTAACGTCCCGCACCTGCAGGACGTGACCACCAGCATGGAGCTGCTCGGCCAGATGGGCGCGCGCCTGTCGGTGGACGAGAAGATGCGCATCCAGGTCGATGCCAGCCGCGCCGATCGCCACGTCGCGCCCTACGAGCTGGTCAAGACCATGCGTGCCTCGATCCTGGTGCTCGGGCCGCTGCTGGCGCGCTTCGGCCAGGCCGAGGTCTCGCTGCCTGGCGGTTGCGCCATCGGCAGCCGGCCGGTGGACCAGCACATCCGCGGCCTGCAGGCGATGGGCGCGGACGTCGTGGTGGAGAACGGCTTCATCCGCGCCAGGGTCGATCGCCTGCGCGGGGCCCGCATCGTGATGGACATGGTCACGGTGACCGGCACCGAGAACATCATGATGGCCGCGACCCTGGCGCGCGGCACGACGGTGATCGAGAACGCCGCGCAGGAGCCGGAGGTGGTCGACCTGGCCGACTGCCTCAACGCCATGGGCGCGCGGGTCAGCGGCGCCGGCACCAGCACCATCGTGGTCGAGGGCGTCGACCGGCTCGACGGCGGCCGCTAC
>JANJTY010000551.1 GCA_024710865.1 Lysobacteraceae bacterium
TGAAGCCGGCCCACATCGGGCCGGTGGCGAAGCTGACGGCGGCAGTTTCTTGCATGCGGATGTCCTCAGGCGCGCATCAGCGCCATGACCTGGCCGGCGTCGAGCGTCGCGGCTTTCTGCCGAATCTGCGGCAGGTATTGCGTTTGCAACTGCTTGGCGGGGCCGAGCAGGCCCTGGAAAGTCTCGCGCAGCAGGGCGGTGCTCATCGTGCGTCCGCCGGCGTAGTAGCGCCGGGCGACCTGGCCCAGCGCATAGGTGGTGGCGAAGGAGAAGGCCATGCCTGTCGCGCTGGCGCCAACCTTGCCGAAAGTCTTGCCCGCCGCCTTGCCGAGCAGCCCGCCCAAGAGCTTGCGGCCGAACTGCTCAAGGTATTGCGAGGTGAGGCCGATGCCGGCGGCGGCGATGAATTCCTTGATGTGACCCTGGTCGAGCGTCACCCCATGGGCTTTGCCGATGCCGTAGACCATCTTGATCTGCAGCGGGATGATCGCCATCGAGGCCCAGGACTGCGGCAGCAGTTCCAGCGCGCCGGCGAGCAGCGCGTTATTGAGGATGGACTGGTCCAGATCGGTCGTGGCTGCCGCCGGAGCGGGGGCTGTAGTCGCTGCCGTGGACGCCGCGGGTTGCGGCGGGACGAACTCGGTCTGATCGACCAGCAGGTCCACCTCGCCCTCGATCAGTTCGGTCTCGATGGCCGGCAGCGCGAGCAGATGTTTAAGTTCGTCGAGGAAGCGTCGCTCGGCCTCCATCAGCCGGCCGTCGGCCTCGCACACGCAAAGGGCTGTCTCGTAGGCGAACTGGCGCTGGTCGTGATCGGTCAGCATCGCAACGGCCGACGCCAGGGGCAGGCGCTCGAGCAGGACATCCTGGTACAGGCAGGCCAGGTCCGAAGCGCCGCTCTCGCCCGCCAGGTTTTCGGCGACGCGGCGCACCGCGTCGCGCTCGCGCTCGTCCTTCGCGCCGTCGGCGAAGGCCGCATGGATGACGATGGCGAGCATGGCTCTGTGTTCTTCGCGGGCCATAGGCGAATTTTCTCGAAAATCAGTCATGGCAGGACGGCGATGATCGTCGCCTTGACCTTGCCCTGCGGCAGTTGCGCGATCTTGAAGCGCACCCGGTCCTCGCCCTTGTGGAATTCATGCTCCTCGCCCTCGGGCGTGGCGGACGTTACCCTCTGGGCGTAGCCCTGGGCGGCGAAGCCCTGCACGTAATGGTCGAGCACGGCTGCGTAGTCGGCGCGGCCCTCGTAGCGCACCGTGATCTCGCTGCCTTCGCGGTGCCAGTGCGAGCGCGCGAGGCCGGGGTAGCGCGCCACCGGGCCGACATCCGTGCCCGACACGTCGCGCGGCGGCGGCTCGGGCTTGAGTGCCGGTACGAGTTCGCCGAGTCTTTCCCGCGCACCGGGGACAGCCTGCTCCACCTGCGCAGTGACGGCGCGCGCCGCTTCGGGAGCGGCCGCGACGCCTTCGCGGGCCATGCCGAACAGCCAGCCGGCCACACCAATGGCGGCCCAGATCGCAAGCGCCGCCAGCGCGGCCAGGACGACGGCGATGAGGATCCAGGTGCGGCGGCCGATCGCGAAAACGCGGCCGACGAAGTCCTGCAGCAATCGGTTGGCGAGCGGACGCATATCAATCCTCCGTGGGGTGGGGCGGCACCGGACCGAACTCGCGCTGCCTGGACAAGCGGCGTTCGAGGGCGCGCGCGGCGCGGTCGATGGACCGGTCGATGGCGAGATAGAGGTCGGCGGCGGTTTCCTCGATCACCACAGCGCGCATGCGGGGCAAGGGAATGCGCAACTGGCAGCGCTTGTCCTGGCCGCCGCGCGGCCCGTTGATGTCGGTGAGGCGCAGGACGACCTTGCCGATGTTGTGGCGCGCCCAGTCCAGGGCGAAGTTCAGCCGCCGCTCGGCGTGGTCGCGCAGGCCGTCGGTCAGATCGAACCCCTGGGCCCGGATGTCGATGTGCATTTCCCTGCTCCTGGACGGGTGAAGACAGTTGAACGATAGCGAGGTGCAGTGCTCTAATAAAGCCGAAAATTCATCGCATACATTTCGGAAAAATTTGAGCAATGGGCGTCAATCTCAAGCATCTCCGCTATTTCTGGACGGTTGCCCGCACGGGAGGCGTCACGCGTGCGGCGGAGCGGCTCGACCTCACGCCCCAGACCATCAGCGGACAGGTTCGGCAACTGGAGGAGGATCTCGGCGCGGCGCTGTTCCGGCCGGCCGGCCGTGGCCTGGAATTGACCGAAGCCGGGCGCGTTGCCCTGTCATATACCGACGAGATCCTGCAACTAGGCGAGGAAATGGCGCAGGCCGTCGCCGCGCGCCAGGGGCAGCCCATACCGGTGCTGCGCATCGGCATCACCGACGTGGTGCCCAAGTCGTTCGCCTACCGCCTGCTGGCGCCGGTGGGCGACCTGCCTGAGCCCGTCCGACTGGTGTGCCGCGAGGGGAGCATCGACATGCTGCTGGCCGAGTTGGCCTTGCATCGGCTGGACCTGCTGGTCGCCGACCGGCCGATGCCTCAGGGCCTGGCCGTGCGTGGGCACAGCCACAAGCTGGGCGAGAGCGCGCTGGCTTTTTTTGCGACGCCGGCGCTGTGCCAGGATGCACCGGCGTTTCCCGACTGTCTCGACGGCGCGCCCTTGCTCTTGCCGGGCGCGGGCGCGGCGGTGCGTGGCCATATCGACCGCTGGCTGAACGATCGGCGCCTGACGCCGCGTCTGATGGGCGAGTTCGACGACGGGGCGCTGATGAAGGCCTTCGGGCAAGCCGGTGTCGGATATTTCCCCGCGCCGGCGGTGCTGGCCGACGAAATCTGTGCACGCTACGGCGTGCAGTGCGTCGCCACGGTTGACGAGATACGCGAAGGGTTCTGGCTCATCACCGCCGAGCGGCGCATCAGCCACCCGGCCATCGTCACGGTGGTCGAGTCCGCGCGGACGGCGCTGTTCGCGACGCAACGCGCTACTCACCAAACCCCTCGCGACGCGGGGTTGACGAGCGATGCGCGGAGCAAGCCAATGTAGGATGGAAACGCTGCCGTACCCATTCCCCAAGCCGCCGTTGTGCCAGCATCTGCTCGCAGACCAAATCCATCGTGGAAATGGGGCGGTGATCGCGAATGAAAGACTGATCCTCGACCCCCAATCGGTCAAGCTCTTGCTGTTGGCGGCTTGTCCATGCACGGAAATTCCTGCACAGGAGCTGCAGAGGGGGATAGCGACAGGTAAGGGTTGTTCGGCGGTGTATCGCTGAACAGGACTCGCGGGTCTTGCAACAGGTAGCAGCGTGATGCAAAAGGCTGTGAACGATCCGAAAAGCTGCCTGTCATAGACGTATCTCCAGATCCCTTGCACAGTAACGATGCGCGGCCAACTCGACCCCCAGTCCTCGATGTTCCACTACTTCTCGCCGGAGTCGCGTGTGCCGGCGGATCATCCGCTGCGACGGGTGAAGCGTTTGGC
>JANJTY010000580.1 GCA_024710865.1 Lysobacteraceae bacterium
GTCGGCCTGCCCGCGATCGCGGTGTCGCTCTGCAGCCGCGAGCCTCGGCGCACCCATTTCGAGACGGCGGCGCGCGGCGCGGGGGCGGGCGTCACGCGCCTGGTGGTGGATCCGCTGCCGGCCGTCACCATCCTCAACGTCAACGTGCCGGACCTGCCGTGGAGCGAAATCCGCGGCTTCGAGGTCACCCGCCTCGGCCACCGCCACCGCGCCGAACCCTGCATCGCCCAGCGCGATCCGCGCGGACGCCCGATCTGGTGGATCGGCCCGGCCGGACCGGAGCAGGACGCAGGCCCGGGCACCGACTTCCACGCGGTGCGCTCGGGCTGCATCTCGATCACGCCGATCCACGTCGACCTGACCCGCTACCAGGCGCTGGACAAGGTCGCCGGCTGGGTCGGCGGGCTCTCGACGGCGCTGCGGAGCGGCGACGCCGCATGACCCCGCTGCAGCGCCTCGGACCGGAAGCCCTGGGTCTGGGCATGACCTCGCAGCGCGCGCGCGACCGCATGGTCGAGCGCCTGCAGGAGACCGGCATCCGCGACCTGCGCGTGCTGGCGGCGATGCGCCAGATCCCGCGCCACCTGTTCATCGACGAGGCCCTGGCCAGCCGCGCTTACGAGGACACCGCATTGCCGATCGGCTGCGCCCAGACCATCTCCCAGCCCTGGGTGGTGGCGCGCATGACCGAGGCCCTGCTGGAACGCGAGCCACGCCGGGTGCTGGAGATCGGCACCGGCTCCGGCTACCAGGCCGCGGTGCTCTCGCTGCTGGTGGACGAGGTCTACACGGTCGAGCGCATCGACGAACTGCTGCGCCAGGCACGGCGGCGCTTCCGCAAGCTGGGCCTGCCGACGATCCGCTCGCGCCATGACGACGGCAATGCCGGCTGGGCCGAGCATGCGCCCTTCGACGCCGTCATCGTCACCGCGGCGGCGGCGGCCCTCGATCCGCGCCTGCAGGCGCAGGTCGCGCCGGGCGGTTGCCTGGTGGCCCCAGTCGGCGGTTCGGGCGGACAGCAGCTGTTGCGCCTGGTGCGTGAGGAATCCGGCTTCCGCCAGGACGTGCTTGGCGCGGTGAGTTTCGTTCCCTTGCTCGGTGGGGTGCTCTGATGCGCCTGTTTGGCCCGCTCTACCAGCGCTGTCGGAGCTGGGCCGCGCACCGCCACGCACCGGCCTATCTGGCGGGCCTGAGCGCGATCGAATCCGTCATCTTCCCCATTCCGCCGGACGTCATGCTGGCGCCGATGGCCCTGGCCCGGCCGGAGCGGTGGTGGCGCTTCGGGCTGATCTGCACCCTGGCCTCGGTGCTCGGCGGCATGCTCGGCTACCTGCTCGGCCACTACGCGTTGGAGTGGGCCTGGCCCTGGATCGAACACTTCGGCCAGGTCCAGACCTACGAGCGCGTGCAGGCCCTGTTCGTGACCTACGGCTTCTGGATCGTGTTCGTCGCCGCGTTTACGCCGATCCCGTACAAGGTCTTCACCATCGCTTCGGGGGCCGCCGGCATCGGCCTCATTCCCTTCACGCTGGGCTCGCTGATCGGCCGCGGTGCGCGTTTCCTGCTGGTGGCCGGCATCGCGGCCCGGCTCGGTCCGCGCTTCGAGCAGGTCGTGCTGCCGCGCATCGAAGCGGTCGGCTGGGGCATGGTGGTGGTCCTGCTGCTCGCCATCGTCGGACTGGAGTTGCGCGGATGAGGTGGCTGGTGCTCCTGCTCGCTCTGATTGCGGCCGCTGGCTGCGCGCGCTCGACCGTGACCCGAAGCCCCGACGCGCCGGGCCATGCGGACCGGCCTGCAGCGCAAGGCGCGACACGACAGGTCACCGTGCAGCGCGGCGACACCCTGTACGGGATCGCCTTCCGGCACGGTGCCGACTGGAAGGATGTCGCGCGCTGGAATGGAATCAAGCCGCCCTACACCATCTTTCCCGGCCAGAAACTCCGCCTCGCGGCGAGCGGATCGAACCAGCGCCAGACCCCAGCGCGCACGTCCGCGCCGGCCGCGTCGCGAACGCCGCCGGCCTCGGGTTCAGGCGTGACCGCGCCGCCGGCCAGGACCGGCAGCCGCCCAGCGCCCTCCCAGCCGTCCACGCGCCCTGCCCCGCCGGTGGTTACAGCATCGAAGCCAAGCGCACCCGCGACCAGCCCGAGCCCGCCGGCCGTAGCCGCCGGTCCCGTGCGCTGGCAATGGCCGGCCGATGGGCAGATCGTCGCGCGCTTCGCCGCCGGCGATCCGACCCGCCAGGGCATCGACATCGCCGGCAGCGCCGGCCAGGCGGTACGCGCCGCGGCCGACGGCGAGGTGGTCTACTCCGGCGCCGGCCTGGTCGGCTACGGCGAGCTCATCATCATCAAGCACGACGACACCTGGCTCTCGGCCTACGGCCACAACCGCAAGCGCCTGGTCAGCGAAGGGCAGGCGGTGCAGGCCGGCCAGCAGATCGCCGAAATGGGCCGCAGCGGCGCCAGCCGCGACATGCTGCACTTCGAGATCCGCCGCAGCGGCAAGCCGGTCGATCCGCTGGCGCAGCTGCCGCGGCGCTGAGCGGTCTCCGGCATCAGCCCGGCAGCAGGAACGCCGCCACCACCCGCCGTCCCTCGCCCGCCAGCACGGTGAAGGTGCGCGCCGCGGCGTGGCTGTCCATCACCTCGATGCCGATGCCACGCGTGAGGCAAGCGGCCATCACCGCCGGCGCCGGGAAGCGCTGGCGTTCGCCGGTGCCGAGCAGGATCAGCTCCGGCTGCAGGGCCAGTACCGCGAACATGTCATCCGGTGCGAGCGGGTCGGACGGCGACCAGTCTTCCACCACGCGATCCGGCGCGAGCAGGAAGCTGCGGCTCAGTTCGCGGTCGTTGATGCGGATCGCGGCGGCGGAAACCGCGCGGGGCACGAAGCGGAAGTCGGGCAGGTCCTGGCTGAGCTGCATGCCGGGTCCTCAGCGCGGCAGGACGATGTCCGGCTTTTCGCTGCGCGCGCGATACAGCACGGCGACGTTGCCGATACGCTGCACCAGCGCCGCACCGCTGCGCTCGACCAGCGCCGGCAGCATTGCGTCGCGGGCCTCGCGGTCCTCGGCGGCCAGCTTGACCTTGACCAGTTCGTGGTCGTTCAGCGCGATATCCAGTTCGGCCATCAGCGCATCGCTCAGGCCCTTGGCGCCCATCTGCACCACCGGCTTGAGGGCGTGGGCCAGTCCGCGCAGGTAGCGGACCTGGCTGGGCGAGAGGGCTTTGGGCATGGCGTGTGGCAGGGGCGGTTCGATGGGCGCGCAGGGTATCATGCGACCCGACCCGTCACGATCCCGCCCCGCCCGGATGGCCCGTAGCAAGAGCAGCCAGCGCTGGCTGAAGGAACACTTCAGCGACCCCTTCGTCAAGCGCGCCCAGGCCGAGGGGCTGCGCTCGCGCGCGGCGTTCAAGCTGGAGGAGCTGCTCGATCGCGACCGCCTGCTCAAGCCGGGCATGGTCGTGGTCGACCTGGGCGCGGCGCCCGGCGGCTGGTCGCAGCTGGTGCGCCAGCGCCTGGGCGATGCGGGCCGCGTGGTGGCACTCGACATCCTCGACATGCCGCCGATCGCGGGGGTCGATTTCATTCACGGCGATTTCAGGGAAAACGAAGCACTGTCGCGGCTCCAGGCCCTGCTCCAGGGGCAGCCGGTCGACCTTGTGCTTTCCGACATGGCACCCAATATGAGTGGCGTGGAATCGGTCGATCAGGCCCGGTCCATGCACCTGGCGGAGCTGGCCCGCGATTTTGCGCAGGACCATCTCAAGCCCGGTGGCGCGTTCCTGATCAAGCTCTTCCAGGGCGTGGGCTTCGATGCCTACGTGCTGGACCTGAAGCGTCGCTATGCCAAGGTGACGGTTCGCAAACCCAAGGCTTCGCGGAGCCGCTCCTCCGAGGTGTACGCCCTGGCAACGGGCAAGCGCTGAGGCACGGACAGGAAGAACGGATGAACGATCTCGCCAAGAACATGCTGCTGTGGCTGGTCATCGCGCTGGTGCTGATGACCGTGTTCCAGAGCTTCAGTCCCCGCACCGCCACCACCGGCGCGAACGAGCCCCTGCCCTACTCGGAATTCCTCGAGCAGGTGCGGGCCAACCGCGTGACCGAGGTGGTGATCGGGCAGGACAACCGCGAGATCACCGGCAAGTACGGCGACGGCACCAGCTTCCGCACCTTCGCGCCGGCCGACAAGGACCTCGTCCCGATCCTGGACGAGCACAAGGTCCTGATCCGCCAGGTGCCCTACGAGAAGCGCTCCCTGCTGCTCGACATCTTCCTGTCCCTGCTGCCCTTCCTGATCTTCATCGGCCTGCTGTTCTTCTTCATGCGCCAGATGCAGGCCGGCGCCGGCGGCCGCGGCGCGATGAGCTTCGGCCGCTCGCGCGCCAAGCTGCAGGGCGAGGACCAGGTCAAGGTCACCTTCGCCGACGTCGCCGGCTGCGACGAGGCCAAGGAGGAGGTCGGCGAACTGGTCGAGTTCCTGCGCGACCCGGGCAAGTTCCAGAAGCTGGGCGGCAAGATCCCGCGCGGCGTGCTGATGGTCGGCCCGCCCGGCACCGGCAAGACCCTGCTGGCGCGCGCCATCGCGGGCGAGGCCAAGGTGCCGTTCTTCTCGATCTCCGGCTCGGACTTCGTCGAGATGTTCGTCGGCGTCGGTGCCAGCCGCGTGCGCGACATGTTCGAGCAGGCCAAGAAGCACGCGCCCTGCATCATCTTCATCGACGAGATCGACGCGGTCGGCCGGCATCGCGGCGCCGGCCTGGGCGGCGGCCACGACGAGCGCGAGCAGACCCTCAACCAGCTG
>JANJTY010000602.1 GCA_024710865.1 Lysobacteraceae bacterium
ATACGTGCCGCACGTGACCGTAGGCCTGTACGCCGACGCTTACCCGACGCACTCCGTGGCACAGCGTTTCGACGCCTGCGCGCCCGTGGTACCGCTGCGCTGCGCAATCGAGCGCATCAGCCTGATGGGCTACGTCGCCGCCGAGATTGGCGGCGCCCTGTTCACCCTGGCCGAGTGGGACCTCGCCGCACACCGCCTGCAGTGGCGAAGCCGCTTGGCCGCAGCCGAACTCTTCCGCTGTCGTGAGCCCGTGCGCGCGAACCGCGACACGGCGCCGGCATCGGACCTCCCCATGGAGATGCCATGAGCCCATCCGCCCAGGGACCGGCAGCGCTCGCAGACGCGCCCAAGCGCCCCGCCTCGCCCTTCGCGCTCTTCGTCGCGTTCAGCCTGCTCGCGCTGCAGGGTTTCGGCGGCGTGCTCGCGGTCGCCCAGCGCGAGCTGGTCGACCGCCGCGGCTGGCTGAGCCGCGAAGCGTTCATCGAGCTGTATTCGATCGCACAGATGCTGCCCGGACCCAACGTGGTCAACCTGTCGCTGATGATCGGCGACCGCTACTTCGGCTGGCGCGGCGCACTTGCGGCAATCACCGGCATGCTGCTCGCCCCCTTCCTGATCGTGATCGCGCTCGCAGCGAGCCATGAGCGCCTGGCCGAGTTTCCCGCGGTGGCGGGCGCGCTGCGCGGCATGGGTGCGGTGGCAGCAGGACTGATCCTGGCGATGGCAGTGAAGATGCTCGGCACGCTGCGCGGCAACCTGCTCGGCCCCTGGTTGTGCGCACTGCTCGGGCTGGGCGCGCTGGTTGCGATCGCGGTATTCCGCCTGCCCCTGGCATGGATCGTGATCGGCCTGGGCGTGCTCGGCTGGGGGCTCGCGCGCTGGCGGATCGCCATCCTCGACGCGCGGGCGGCACGCCCGGAGGACGCATCTTGAATACGCTGCCCGCGGGCGAGCTGCTCGAACTCTTCCTGCACTTCCTGACCCTGTCGCTGCTGTCGATCGGCGGTGCGATGTCGACGGCGCCGGAGATGCATCGCTACTTCGTCACCGAGCGCGGCTGGCTTGGCGACGCCGACTTCACCCCCGCAGTCGCACTCGCCCAGGCCGCGCCCGGCCCCAACGTGCTGTTCGTGCCGGTGCTCGGCTTCCAGGCTGCGGGCCTGCCCGGTGCCGCGGCGGCGCTGGTGGGCATCCTGCTGCCGTCCACACTGCTTTCGCTCGGCGTCAGCCGCTGGGGCGCGAGCCGGCGCGACACGGCCCTGGTGCGCGCCTTCACCGCCGGCCTGGCCCCCATCACCGTCGGCCTGGTGTTCGCCACCGGCTGGCTGCTCGCGCTACCCTTCGTCGGCGACCCGGCGCACCGCAACGGCGCGCTGGTACTGATCGCGCTCACCGCGCTGGTGACGCTGAGAACGAAACTGGCGCCGATCTGGATGATCGCCGCAGGCGCAGTGCTGGGCGCAGCGGGACTGGCCTGACTCCCTTGCTGGCAGCCCCCCCGCTCATGCCTGCACATAGGCGCGGATGCCGGCGGCGATGAACTCCACCGCCAGTGCCGCAAGCACCAGGCCCATCAGGCGAGTCATGATGTTGAGTCCGGTACGCCCGGCAAGACGGCTGATCGGGCCGGCGAGGCTGAAGGCGAACCAGACCACGGAGCCCATCACCAGGCCGGCCCCCAGCAGCATCAGCACCGTACTGGTGCCCTGGTCGGCGTAGATGATGACCGTGCTGACCGTCCCAGGGCCGGTGAGCAGCGGAATGGTCAGCGGCACCACGGCAATGTTGGCGCGCTCTGCAGCCTCGTCGGTCTCCTCGGGAGTCGTACGGCTGGGGGCGGGTTGGGCGTTGAACATCGAAATGGCGACGATGAACAGCAGCACGCCACCACCGACCTGGAGCGAAGCCACCGTGATGCCGAAGCCGGCCAGCAGGTACTTTCCGCACAAGGCGGTGACCGCGATCACGACGAAACTCGCCAGCGCTGCAGTACGTGCGGTTCGGCGACGCTCGAGCGCCGACTGGCCCTGGGTCAGGCCGATGAAGGCCGGGATCGCGCCAAAGGGGTTGATGAGCGCGGCCAGCGTGATGAAGATCTTCGCAAATTCCATTCGATGCACTCCAAACGGCCAATGGGGAACGCCCCCACATGGTCCCGCGTCCGGCAGACTACGATGCCGGCGCGGTCGGCGGCAAATTCCACAGGCGCCGCCAGTGCTCGAGGCGCGCAAACCCGCTTGCGGCTGACTCAGCCTGTCCCGCCGCGCTATCCTCGCCGCCTTCTTGCGGCCTTCTTTCGGCCTGCTCGCGGCAGTGAGCGCGGCCACGCCGAAGCCGGCGCACATCGACCAGCCCGCACGGAGTGCCTGCGGCACGGAGACCCACTTATGGAACTGAAATGGCTGGAAGACTTCATCAGCCTGGCCGAAACGGGCAGCTTCTCGCGCTCGGCCGAGCAGCGTCATGTGTCGCAGCCGGCGTTCTCGCGCCGCATCCGTGCCCTGGAGGCGTGGCTGGGGGCGCCGCTGGTGGACCGCAGTGCGTATCCAACCCAGCTCACCGCGGCTGGAGAGGCCTTCAAAGGCCCGGCTGCGGACCTCATCAGCCGGCTGCATGCGGCCCGCGCACTTGCGCGCGGCATGCAGCCGGTAGCGGGCAATGCCCTCGTGTTCGCCGTGCCGCACACCCTGGCCTTCGCCTTCTTTCCCGCCTGGCTGGGGCAGCTCAAGCAGGCCTTCGGCGAACAGCCCACGCGCCTGATGGCAGGCAATGTCCATGACGTGGTCACCACCCTGGTCGAAGGCGGGTGCGACCTGCTGCTGTGCTACCACCATCCCGCCTATCCCGTATGGCTGGATCCCGCGCGCTTCGAGGGCCTCAGGCTCGCCACCGAGACGGTGCGGCCCTATCTGCCACGGGGGCTCGTCGGAAACGGGCGCTGGCGGCTGCCGGGCACACCGGAGACGCCCATCCCCTTCCTGCGCTATGGCCCCAACACCTATCTGCGCAGGATGGTCGACACCATCCTCGATCGCGCCGGTCAGCCGGCGCACCTGGCGCTGCACTACGAGTCCGACATGGCCGAGAGCCTGAAGGCGATGTTGCTTGCCGGACACGGCCTGGCCTTCCTGCCCGCCAGTGCAGTGACGCGCGAGCTCGAACGCGGCGAACTGAGCGTTGCCGGCGATGCCCGATGGACGCTCGAAATGGAAGTGCGGCTCTATCGCGACCGTGCCAACACGCGCCCCGAGCTGCTGCGACTGTGGGCGCATCTGACGGCCGATGTGGCGTCGGCGGACGGCGCGCGCTGACGCTGCGGCCTCGTCCTGCAGGTGCGCTTTCGCAGTTTATGCGCGAAACGCATGACCCGATGAAGCAACGGTATCCGCGGCCAGGCGACCCCGCCGGAGAATGCGCGCTTTCCACGCGAGGAGACCCCGCACATGAGCACGCAACCCGCCCGTCCCGCCAGCTTCGACAAGCTGGGTGGTCTGTCCTACCTCAATCCGGCTGCGCCCGAACCGTGGTCGAGCTTCGTCGAGCAGATCGAGCGCGTACGCCCCTATCTCGGCTCGCTCGAGCGCTGGATCGAGACCCTCAAGCACCCCAAGCGCACGCTGATCGTCGACGTGCCCATCGAGCGCGATGACGGCACCGTCGCCCACTACGAGGGTTACCGTGTGCAGCACAGC